>JAATVR010000764.1 GCA_014523665.1 Nitrososphaerales archaeon TH526 | reverse complement strand
TTATTTGCTCCTTTACGACAACAGGTTCAACTATGTCCAACTTGGAAATATCTGCAATTCTTGCACCCCTAACATCTATCCCGGTCCATTTTGAGCCCTTTGATTGTCTTGCCCTCAGGTCCGTCAGCACATCGATTGGGTCCATGCCTGCATTTTGACCTAAAGTAAGAGGAATGACTTCCAATGCCTCTGCAAACTTCTCAGCAGCAAGCTGTTCTCTACCAGAAAGAGTGCCCACCCAATCGCGCAATTTTCCAGCTACGTACGCCTCTGGTGCTCCACCTCCCGCAACTATGGATGGCTTTTCTAATACGTCCTTAGTGACACTTAGTGCATCATGCAATGATCTATCAGCTTCATCTACAACTCTTTGTGAACCTCCTCGTATAAGTATCGTGACTGCTTTTGGATTCTTGCAACCTTCTATAAAGACCCACTTGTCTGTCTCCACTTTCCGCTCTTCTACCAAATCTGCGGCACCAAGGTCTTTACTTGAAAGGTCTTCAAGGTTGCTAATGATTCTTGCACCTGTGGCTTTGGCGAGCTTTGTCATATCACTTTCTTTGACCCTTCGAACTGCCATGACATTAGCCCTTGCCAGATAATGTTGAGCTATGTCATCGATACCCTTTTGACATATGACAACGTTGGCCCCTGCAGTAATAATTTTTTCCACCATGTTTTTCAACATCTTATTTTCCTCCTCAAGAAACATCTTCATCTGATCAGGGGAGCTAATGTTGATCTTTGCATCAAATTCAGTCTTTTCTATTTCAAGGGCCGAATTGATCAGAGCGAGCTTTGATTTCTCAATTCGTTTTGGCATTCCCCCGTGCACAACTTCTTTATCGAGTACTATACCCTTTATCAGTTTAGTATCTCGTAGTGAGCCGCCAGCCTTCTTCTCAACTTTGACATCATCCAGGTCTACTCGATATCCCCCTGTCGATTTGTCAGCTATTTGAAGGGAAGCAGTAACTACCAGCTCTGCTAGCTGATCTGAATCTTTGGAAACTAATTTTGTTTGCATCGATGTCTTTGCGATTTTTGTAAGTTGATCTTTCTCATTACCATGGACTTTTATTGCGATGCTGTTGAGTATCTCAATCGCCTTAATTGCACTTCTTCTGTAACCATCAACTATGATGGTTGGATGAACATCCTTTCCAATTAGCTCCTCTGCCTTTTCGATAAGTGCTCCCGCAAGGACAACTGCAGACGTCGTACCATCTCCCACTTCGTTATCGACCGACTTAGCAACCTCTACCATCATTTTTGCAGCAGGATGCTGTACGTCGATTTCTTTGAGAATTGTGGCACCATCATTAGTGATAGTCACATCTCCAAGAGAATCCACGAGCATCTTGTCCATGCCCCGTGGACCCAAACTTGAACGTACTACCTCCGCTATGAGCTTTGCCGCAGTTATGTTATTCTTCTGAGCATCACGACCTTTGGTCTGATTTGCGCCTTCTTTCAATATTAAGACTGGCATTCCACCAGCTGTACCTTGTTGAATTGACATATCCTCTATTCACCTAAAATTACTCAATAAAGGCGTGGGTTGGTATATATTAAATTTACTACCTGTCAGAGTGTGCATCTTTAATGAGAACTGCTGCTAGAATCCAATCTAGGTTGGAAATGGCTAGTATCCAGATAACGCATTATGATCCCCTCGAAAAATGTCCTCGAGGAAAAAGCCATTTACGAATTCTC
Source organism: Nitrososphaerales archaeon TH526 (assembly GCA_014523665.1). GTDB lineage: Archaea > Thermoproteota > Nitrososphaeria > Nitrososphaerales > Nitrososphaeraceae > TH5896. The sequence continues at coordinate 13,526 of JAATVR010000764.1, read as the reverse complement.
AGAATACATACGCAATGTGATAAGGGCTCTGATGTTGTGGCGGTGTGGTGTTGTGGTGTTTAGTACCGTATAGCAAAATGTCTCGAACTCATGTCCCGTGATTATTTAAACATAAAATATTGCTAGTCTGCATTCTAAACGATGATCACCTCAATTTTGTTCGGATCAGATGAGTCGAACGACGTAATTACGCGTCACCTAATATTTAAGGAATCCAATACAGATTTAGCTTGTCGATAGTGAGCGGCATCGACCATCCTTCCGTCCACAGTTACTGCGCCAATACCTTTGCCCTTCTCCATTATTTCTTCCAAGGCATGCACTACCTTCCTGGCCCAGTCAATTTCATTGTTGCTTGGAATAAAGACATTAGCCACTGGTTCCACTTGCTTAGGATGAATTACGCACTTGCCCTGATATCCTAATCGCTTGGCAGTTCCAGCATCACGTACCAATCCTTCTATATCATCAACTTTATGCCAGATAGCATCAATTGCGCCAATTCCGGCGGCCCTCGCATCGATTGGTATCTTTGCACGTGCAAAAGAATATTCAATTCCATCTTGAACATAATCCAATCCCATGTCGTTAAGAAAGTCAAACACTCCAAATACCAACGTTTTCACCCGCACGTCAGCTGTTGCAATTGAATAAGAATTAACTAATCCCTGTGCAGATTCTATTGACGCCATTATTCCTATTTTCTTGCTCATTGCTTTCTGACGTTCAGATTCGATCAAACTACGAACCAAGTAATTCACCTCTTTTTCGTTGTTAACTTTAGGAACCACAACCCCGTCTATTTGATCACTTACTATAGCATCAAGGTCCTGGAATGACATACCTGATTCGTACGAATTGATTCGAACGTATACATTTCTGTTACCGTGATCTTTTTTTTCTTCCAGTGCTTCTGACACCAAATCTCTAGCTGCCTGCTTCTCATTTAATGGCACAGAATCTTCCAAATCAAAGCAGATTATGTCGGCGTTCAATGACTTGGCCTTTTCGATAAATCTCTTGTTGTTCCCTGGAATAAACAGTAGCGTTCTGAACATTCGCTACGGATAAGCCTAGAGCGTATGCGGGGTTGTCACTATCTTTCCTATTTGTTCGGCATTTGCCATCATGACATGGCCCTGAACCATTTTGCTGAATGGTAAAACCGTGCTGATCAATGGTTTAATCTTGCCTTTATCTGTCCAGTGTATTACTTCTTCTAAATCTGCTTTGGTTCCTTGTGTTGAACCCAGCAAATTAGTGCCTTTAAAGAAAAGATACCGAAGATCTAATTGGGAATCATACCCTGTCGTGGCTCCAGTTGCAACTAACGTTCCGCCCATCTTGAGAAGAGACACTTCTTGTGCAAAAGCCGCTTTCCCAATATGTTCAAACACGACATCAACACCCTGTTTGTTTGTAACTTCTCTGACCTTTTTGTACCAATCAGGCTCCCTATGGTTAACCACATGATCTGCTCCCAATTCAAGACATTTTTCCATCTTCTCTTTGTTTCCTGCCGTAGCAATGACGTCACAATTGTACAACTTTGAAATCTGAATTCCTGCCATTCCCACTCCACTGGTACCACCCATGATCAGTACTGTTTGACCTGGTGTTATCTTGGCCCTTCCAACTAACATGTGCCATGCAGTCATTCCTACCATGGATATTGCCGCCGCGTCATTGAATGATACGTTATCAGGCAACTTTGCCACGTTAACCTCTGGTAAATGGGTGTATTGTGCAAACCCTCCCCACAAAGGACCAGTCTGAAATCCCCAGATTGTTCTTTCAGCGCAATCAAATTCGCGGCCAGAGGTGCAAAAATTACACACCCTACAGCTCATATTGGAATGTGAAACTACACGATCTCCAACTTTGATTCTCGTAACGTTTTCACCAACTTCAGCTACATGACCCGCCGAATCACTACCGGAAATATGAGGTAGAGGTACCTTAATGGGATCCCCCCAGATTGCCCAAAGATCATTATAGTTATATGCCGCCGCTTCTACTTTTATCATGACCTCGTTCTGGCCCAGTTTGGGCATATCTATGTCCTCGATCTTGACATTCTTCGTAGGATCCTTGTTATATTCTCGGAAAATGGCTGCTTTCATGAAGTTGAAAACGCCCACCAGACTTAATATAGTTAACTCAAACGTATTCAGAGTAGTGAAGGTGACGACATTCCTCTATGTTCATCGGCGGCTCAGCGCCTAAGAAATGTCTTCAGAAAGGATAGTTAGTTGGTTAGTTGTAGAGAACTTAAACTCTATTGATTCTAAATTCCTTTTTCGGCTGTCGTATGTTTAACAGTATTTGCTTTAGTTCATCGTCGGTTAACGCTCTATTCAACCTCCCAGATGAAGCTGAGTTTATAAGATAATTCTCTACGGTCATAGCTAGCTCAGGTTTAACCATCCTTATGTTGGCAAGCCTCTGTCTCGCATTCTGATCCAACAAGAATGTCAGTGCCCGCTGTCGCATTGCATTTTCAGCCTCACGTTTCTTTAGTTCTTCTTCATTTGAATCTGGAGAAGGTTGATTTACAGACATCCTCGCATTCCTTTTCTATCAGGCATATCTTTGCAGGTTAGGGATTGTGTGAATCTCCTTGAAGATCTCCGTAGCAAGTCTATCGATCTTCTTCATCCCCTCATCACTCATTAGTCTTCCCTCCTTTTTCTTGGTCAGATATCCAGCTGATTCTAGCTGTTGTAACGCCTTTCTAATAATCGAACCACCAGCATCACGATGATGGTCGAGGTTGTAACCAATTCTTTTTCTTCCACCATACATACTTCTTAGGTCAGATGTGCCTATTGGGCCGTGCAAATAGACCTTTCTTACAATGGATGCGCATCTGATATACCACCAGTCTCTATTCTGAGGAATCTTTTCCACATGAGAACCTGTCTTTACATATGCCGACCAAAAAGGAGGCTCAATCTTTTTATCCATCTTTAATCGCTCGGCCAATTTTACAATAAGGTCTGTAGCAGGGATATCATACACCTTTGCCATTATACACTATGTATTAGCCTCTACCGACTCCTTATAAATTATTATCGACATCATAGAATTCGGAATTCAAGGCCTTCATATAGGGTCTCGAATAGTGATTGCTATGACCTAAATCGAAGTATTTTCTCTTTGTTTACTCAAAATAAATAACACGGTTCAACCGAGCACTACTTTTCAACTCTCACAAAAAGCGAATGGCTTGGTAGGCGAGACTGATGAGATAAAAGCTTTCGATAAATGTGGCCACACCGATAGCAACTAATTCTGATACATCTTGTGTTTGATCGTCCTATTCTAATTCTTGAACTCTTTCCTGGGATGATAAATTCTTTGCATTGCTTACAAAAAAGTTGTTTGATGCTGTAAGGAAGTCTAGTTCGAACCCTCATTGCAATTTTTTTCGCTAGACGAGCTTGATCGTCTGATAACTCGTCATCTATCTTTGAATAATACAATGCATTATCAATCAAGATATCTATCCGTTCCTTTGCCGTTTCCAAGTTTCGTCTTTTGGATGATATTATGCTATGACCTACAGGGGGTTAGATAAATCCTTATGGTGATTCATAATGCTGACCTATTATGTGTATGAAATACCTACCTTTAAGAAATTAACTTCCATTAGTTGGACATTTTTTAATTATTGCATTGAAAATCGTCACCAGTATTCAAGAAAAATGGACAGCAGTCATGATAGAGTACGTAGATTTATTTTATGGGAATCTTGAACCTCCTTTCTGTCTGGCACTATGAAGCAGGAATATGGATGCTCCATAATTATCGCAGAAGCTGCACTGGAACTGGTTCCTAAATATCTACGAAATCATCCAGCAGTGAGAGCCCATGCCGCGAGACTAGGAAGGAATCCCGGAGAAACATTTCTTGATCGAAGTTATCACCATGCTGCAATGAAAACTGACCCGTCATTATCAAAACATGGTAGACCTGACATTGTGCACCTCTCGTTGGCAGCAGTGATGTCCTCTCCGCTTTATCTTAATAATAAGATCAAAGTATACATTTCAACAATTGATGGCAACAATATTGTAATTGGAGAGGGGATCCGGATTCCAAAATCGTACTCTAGATTTGATGGACTAATGGCAGACCTCTTTAAGAAGAAGAGAATAAAGAACAGAGATGAGACCGGGGTCATGTTGGAATTGAACGAGGGATTGACCTTTAACCAGTTAATAGATCAAACAATAAGACCAAGACAGGTAATAGGTTTCTCCACCACCGGTGTTGATTCGACTTTGGAAAAAGTTGTATCAGATGCTCTCTCCTTAAACTCATTGTCTTCGTGCGCATTCGTAGTGGGTGGTTTCCCTAGAGGGCACTTTTCAAAGACAACTACTGCAAAGTTCACTGGCTTATATCGCATATCAAAAATGGGACTGGAAGCACACGTTGTGGTAGCTCGGTTAATCTATGAATGCGAAAAGATCCTGTACGACGGATAGCATGTCATGAGTTTCTAGTGCAACAAAGCGTCAACTATAAAAGCTATAAAGATTGCGGTCAGGTAAGGACTAGAGAATTTGAATACGGTCCATGCAGCCTTCTCGCTAGGTCTCACTAGTAGCCATAGAGATAGGGCCAACATTGCAGCACCGAAAACGGTCGCAGTTAATACATAAACAATCCCAAATTCATTGAGAAAAAAGGGAAAAATGCTGAAAAGAATCATTAGTATTGTAGTAACCGCAATGATCCTAACGGATTTTTTCTCATTCTGAACGACTGGTAACATTGGTATCCCCGCCTTAGCATAGTCTTTCCTCGAATGGAGTGCTAGGCTCCAAATATGGGTCGGAATCCATAGAAAAACCAATCCCGCCATAATGATCCCAATCTCAATACTTTGAGTAGTAACAGCAACATATCCTATCATTGCTGGGGCTCCTCCGGAGAAGCCTCCAAGAATTATATTGGTCTGGCTAGTTCGCTTGAGCCATTTACTATATACAATGATATTGTCAAATAAACCAAATGCCATCAGCGTGAATGCATAAATATTCAAAAACCACGAACAAACAAGTGATATCGCTGCTAGGATAACTCCGAAGATAAAGGCATTTTTAGGGGATATTCTTCCTGAGGGAATAGGACGTCCTTTCGTTCGGTCCATAATCGCATCAATGTCTCGATCGTTGTATCCTGTCAATGTGTCAGCAGCTGCAGATCCTGCCGCTACGCCAAGGATCAAAAGAAGCCACATCAGTGGGTTGGTCGGGATGTCGAAAAGGAAGGAAGCAGTTAGAGCGGAGGCAAAGGCAGTAAAGACTAATAGATACCATATCTTTGGCTTCGTGAGCTCATAATAATCTCGGAAAACTCTGCCAAAAGATGCAGAGGTAGTCAAAGTATCCATGTGTTAGTGTCCTTCCAACGTTGACAGTAATGAACTAACTAAATATAATAATATCGTATACTGCCATTAAGTTTTGCGCTTGCCATTCGAGATACTACCTAGCTATTGAATGCGAATACAGCAATTCTCTTACAGTCTTACGCATTTCAATAAATGTTTCTGTCTTCTGTACGCCTTCTATTCTACCCACTTTTTCTGATATCAATTGATGCATCTCGTCAAGAGATCTAGAACTCATGGTTACCAATATGTCGAATCTTCCTGTCACTTCTGCAACCTCTCTCACTTCTGGAATCCTAAACAATTCATGAAGAACATTATCCCTCATCTTTGAATCCATATTTATTCCGGTTAGAGCTCTAACGTTGAAACCCAGAGCCTCATCATTAATCACTATGGTGAATTTCTTTATGAAACCCATTTTCAGCAGTCTTTTAATCCTGCTATATACAACCGAGGAATTAACATTAATTGATTTTGAAAGCTTTGGAACAGAAATACTGGCGTCTTTCGAGAGCTCACTGAGAATCTTTAAGTCAAGATCGTCTATTCTACCCATATAACGCTCTTGGATATCTTTACATCCAGAGGGGTTAATAAATGTATTATTTTCAAAATATGGCGCTGTTTTTTAGAAGAATAAAATAAGATTATAAAATCCCTTTATCTTTTAACAATTCAGCCATCAAAACAGCTCCTTTCGCAGATCCCATCTTCTCATTGTGTGACAGCAGCACATACTTTATGCCATGGTCGAAGACAGAGTCCTTTCTAAGTCTCCCAACCACTGTTGTCATCCCATCATTGATCTCCCGATCGATGCGGGGCTGTGGTCTCGTAGGATCGTCGTGTACGATGATGTAATCTCTGGGAGCAGAAGGTAGTTTTCGGATGGGAACTGATTCTGAGAATTTTATCATGAGTCGTTTCACCTCGTCTGGTTCCAGAGGTTTCTCTGTTTCTACGAACACTGCCTCGGTGTGACCATCCAGTACGGGTACTCTAGTACATGTACAACTAACCTTAAGATCAGCTGGGCTGACAGAATCTTTATCAAATTTACCGAGGATCTTTTTCGTTTCCACTTGAACCTTTTCTTCCTCTTTCGGAATATACGGTATTACATTATCTAGAATGTCTAAAGCGACAACCCCCGGTGATCTACCTGCCCCCGAGAGGGCCTGCATTGATGTCATGATTACGCTTCTTAGACCTGCACTTTCCATGATAGGTTTCAGCGTGATCACTAGTCCAGTAGTGGTGCAGTTAGGTAAAGGACATACGAAACCTTCCCATTTGCGTTGCCTTTTCTGGACATTCAACAAGTCAATGTGATCTTCATTTATTCCAGGTATAATTATAGGTACATCATTTTCATATCTGAATGCTGCCGCAGTACTTATGACAGGTACAGATTTAGCGAAATTGGGCTCTATTTTGAGAGCATCATCTGATTCCAGTGCAGTGAATACAAGGTCAAACGATTCTGGCTTGATATGATCTACGGTAGTAATTATCATATCACGAACGTAATCAGGAATTTCGTTCCTGCTGTGCCATCTCAAAATAGCCGAGGAAGGATCCCTTAAAGAATCCACGTACCTTTTTCCAGCTGACCTTGAAGATGAGACGACTGCAGACAATTCAAACCACGGATGCTTGTTTAACGCCAATACAAACTCCTGCCCGACCGCTCCTGTGGCGCCGATTAGTGCTACCTTCAACATCAGGTTGGCTTAGTAAACTACAACTAATATTCTTTTCACGAAAAGCCATCGAGAGTGAGGGAAAACATGGCCAATCCGTCCTAATATCCAGCATCTACATTATAATGCTGGAAGAAAATAGCTAGTGAGTGAATTCGATGATGAAAAATACGCCGAATCAAGATTGTTTTCATGGAGGAGTATACTCAATTAATCCTGGATTGGTTCAGCTTGATTTTAGTTCCAACGTCAACCCTTTAGGAATTTCAAAGGCTCTGTTACATCAGTTGTATAGGCAATTAAATATTCTCTGTACAACTTATCCTGATCCCTCTTGTAGGGAATTGAAGAATACCATTTTAGATTACTTAGGAATAGGATTGGATCCATCATGGTTAATAATTGGTAATGGTGCCACCGAGCTAATTCACATTTTCACACATACGTTCATTCGTAGGAAAGTAGTTATCTCTGCACCTACCTTTTGTGAATACGAGCTTTCTGCAAGAAGAGTCGGTGCAACGATCAAATTTGTTCCCCTCAAGAATTGGAAACCTGATACCGAAAAAATATTGAAAGAATCAAATGAAGGATGCGATGCGGTTTTTCTTTGTAATCCGAACAACCCAACAGGAATATTATCAACGGCATCGGCACGGCAAATAATTGAAAATATTGATCCAAATGTCAAGATCTTCATAGATGAATGTTTTGTTGAATTAGTAGATGGGGGTGACAAAGAGAATAGTATGATCGAAATGGTTTCAGACTACAAAAATCTAGTGATACTGAGATCGATGACAAAGTCATTCAGTCTAGCAGGCATTAGATTGGGCTATTGCGTATGTAATCCGAATTTAATCGATCGCATGCTCGATAATAAGATCTCCTGGAACGTAAATGGTGTAGCTCAAAAATTAGGTATGATGGTCTTAAAGGACACATCATATTTAGAGAAATCCAAAAGACTAATACGAAACGAAAGAAATTTTATGATAAACGAACTAAAAAAGACGATGAAATTTTCTCCAATGCCATCTGACGTCAACTTTTTTTTGGTAGAGGTTTCGGATCAAAGCTCAATAGAAGTGCGTAACCATCTCCTAAGCAATAAAGGAATATTGGTACGGGATTGCAGTACGTTTACTGGAATGGGCCTTAGGCATATTCGGATCGCAGTTAAAAAACATATCGACAACGCCATTCTTATGAACGCTATAAAATCAATGGATCCATGACTGCTAAAATCTTGATGATTCAGGGTACGTCTTCAGGTTCAGGGAAAACTACGATTGTTACAGTATTATGTAGGATCTTTGCAGACAGAGGCTACAAGGTAGCACCATTTAAATCTCAAAATATGTCTTCAAAAATTTACAGGATAGAAACGACTTCAGAGAGGATTTCAATGGCTCAAGCAGTTCAAGCTTTTGCGTCTAGAAAAAATCCTGACGTAAGAATGAATCCCGTTCTACTTGAACCGCGCGGTAACTACGTAAGCGATGTAATAGTAGAAGGTCATTCTCATGGGCTTATGCAGGCAAAGGATTACTACCAAAGATTTGTGTTACAGTATGCATTTCCAATTATTCTTGATTCTTTGGATAGCCTCAGAAAAGACAATGATATAGTGATCATGGAGGGAGCAGGATCCCCCGCCGAAATCAACATCCAACAGTATGATGTCGCAAATATGGTTCTCGCAAGGAAAGTAAGCGCACCTGTTATCATCGTTGCCGATATCGAAAGAGGTGGATGCTTTGCCAATATAGTAGGGACAATGTTACTTCTAAAACCCCCTGATAGAGAACTTGTCAAAGGATTTATGATAAATAAATTTCTCGGAGATGAATCACTTTTAGAAACGGCAATGTCAACTGTCAAAATAATGACAAATAAAGAGTTCTTTGGAGTAGTCTCAAAAGTAAAGCTAAGCCTACCAAAAGAGGATTCGCTTGACGGTGTAGACTCGAGTGACGCAAACGCTGCCCTTGACGCCACCTTGGACGAGCAAATTCAAGACTTGGTCAGAGAAATCGAACCAATGATCGACATAAAAAGAATCTCAAAGGATATACTTGAATTAGAAAATGATTTATGAGCAGTTTATTCTTTTAGGAGGTGGCTTAGCTTTTGGGATACTTCTAGACATAGTGTTCGGAGACCCCCGGAACAAGTACCATCCGGTGTCCTGGCTCGGAAAACTAATCGAATCCATAACTCCGAATTTGAAACATGGTAGGGGAAGAATAAGTTCTACCTCACACCAGAAAATTGAAAAGGTAAGCGGAATCTTGTTTTCCTGTTGTCTTATTTCTGGCATAGCATTACTGACAATAGCCTTGGCTTCATTAACAGCTCTTTTCACGGGAATAGTTATGACTCTGATTCTGTTCGCGATCTTGTTAAAGATATCAATAGCATTGAAAGGAATGGAGAAATCTGCTATTCAGATTATTCGTTCAATAAAGGCAGGAAACTTAGAGGAGGCTAGATACAATCTATCGATGATAGTCAGGAGGGATACTAGTACCTTGGATGTAGAATATATCCAATCTGCGACTATCGAATGCATTAGTGAAAGTACTGTCGATGGAATCATATCTCCATTGTTCTTCTATACAATTCTAGGTCCTGCAGGTTGTTTAGCTTTTAGAGCAGTCAATACTCTGGACTCCATGCTTGGATACAAGGATCCATACTACAAAGATATAGGTTGGATGTCAGCCAAATTAGATACTATTTTCAATTTCTTGCCTGCTCGCATAACTGGTCTTCTGATGGTTGTCTCAGCTTGCATGGTTCAAGCAGATTGGAGAAATTCTCTGTCAATACTTATCCGGGATCATCACAAAACACCTAGTATTAATGCTGGATACCCTATGAGTTCTATGGCAGGTGCCTTAAGAGTGAAGCTTGAGAAAATGGGTAGTTATTCCTTAGGTGAAGGAACTGAATTGATAACAGTTGACAAATGTATGCTGGCCATCAAAATTATGAAGTTAACCACCATGCTTTTCTGTTTGGTTTTTTCACTTCCTCTTATTCTTGTCCTGTCTCACATAGGTTGGTGGAGTTTAATCTTTGGTATTTAAGCCGTTTGTAGCAGTTATCTCATTCTTGACAATAATCCCTACCTTTCGGCATGGCCCATCCACTACAATCGATATAAGCTACATAGCTACAAGTATGTACCTGTTTCCGCTCGCTGGAGCACTGATAGGATTATTAGCAGGTTTAGTAGGGTATGGCCTATCACTTGCGCTTGAACCCAACGTAACAAGCCTTTTAGTTGTTCTGTTCATTACCTTGATAACTGGTTTGCATCACACTGATGCACTAGCTGATTTCGGCGACGGGTTGATGGCAAAGAGGGGAAGGGAATCGAAGAAAAATGCAATGCACGACCATTCAATAGGATCGGCTGGGGCAACAGCTTTGATTTTATATTTCATGGGGATTTTCACTACACTGTCGTCGATCCGTGAGGGCACCGTACTCCTTTCATTCCTATTGACTTCTGAGGTGATCGCTAAGTACGTGATGGTAGAACAGGCACATTTTGGCAAAGCGGCTTGGGATGGCCTTAGCTCTCCCTTTATCTTAGCCATGAAAAATAAAATGAAATTCATAATTAGTACTTTGATAACCTTGGCTATCGTGTTTCTTGTAACCGGGTACGAAGGCCTCCTGGCCTTAGCAATTGCATTTGTTGTTGCAGGGTTAATCCAGTACATTGCTCATATGAGCTTTGGAGGAATCTCTGGAGATGTCATGGGGGCTTCTAACGAAATTGTTAGATTATTTTGCCTGATTTTCTTGTCATCTATGTGAGGTTTTGTTTCAGCATGATAGCTGTGATAATGTGTGGTGGCAAGGGGTCCAGATTTATTACTCAAGATAATATTGAGAAACCACTGGCGCGCATAAGGGGTAAAACGCTAATTGAAACCGTCTTACGTGCAGTGATTTTATCCGGCCAGTTTAGCAGGATTCTCTGCGTGTCTGGCCCTTGTTCTCCACATACTACACAGCTTTTAGAGAGAAATTACAGAGCAGTTGATAAAATTGAAGTGATAATTGCTGACGGACTAGGGTATTCGAAAGATCTGTCCAAGGCTCTAAATTCAATGCCTGAACAGAAGGTAGTTACATTTCCATCGGATTTGGCATTGCTTAATCAAGATACCGTCAGAAAATTAATTGACAAGTGCACACCATCCATCCAGAACACGTGTATAGCAGCAGTAGCTGAAAAATCATTTGTTAGCTCCCTTGGCATAGCCTGCAGTTCATTATTTACCATCAACAGCAAGCAATACTGTTACACGGGCGTGTGTGGATTCTACATGGGCACGTCAATCTCTGACAAACCATTAAAAGAATTCTATTCGATTGTCAATGAGATACAACTCATTGTCAACATAAATACCGCAAAGGATTTGGCACTAGCTGAACAGCTACTAGGGCGACTTAATCCAGATTGTTGATGACTTTGCCCAATATTTCCGCTTTCGATCCTGTTTTTTTCACTAACATGGCGCCGCATTTTTTACAGTATACATCGGCAGTAGTGCGGCTAAATACTACTTTCTTTTCATCACATTGGCTGCATTGAGCTAAAATAAAAGTAGTGTGAGGTTTTGGTATTAGAATCATGTTTTTCTTCATTCTGCATATCACCTGCTATGGTTGGATCTCCAATTTGCGGATCCTCATCCCTTCTTTCATGGTCTTTCTTTGACAGTTCTTACAGGTGTATTTCAGCGTGATTTTCTTTGAGGTCTTGGCTGTTCTCTTTAGTTCAGGAAATTTTTGTCCCCCGTAGCCCTTCTTATCTTCAGCGTGCCTCCTTGCGCCTAGTGCCATCTTCCTATCTTTACCTTTCTTATATATCGAAATAGATTGTGTAGTGTGAGTTTTACATTTCGGGCAGAATTTCCGAAACTCCTTCTGCATTTTCATACATGTTCAGAGATATGAAAGGGTAATTTAAGGACACCGTGCTTCCCATCGCTTCACACCATGCAAGGTCAGATAAATCATGGTAGATAAGCTGACAATTCATGGACTGTAATGAAGTAGTGTTATCGCCTTGTACCGGATTTTCTGAGTAAATCTAATATACTAAGTCTTATATTCAAATAGATGATGTTCGAAGCACTGCTAAAACAAGTAATCGTCTTCTCTATGGAAAGCTTTGGGGTATGGGTTCCGCTAGCATTTGGCCTTGCAGTAGGACTTGCATTTGCAGTAATATCAGGCGCACGACGTCCTTCCTAGACGACCTCGAGCTCATATTTTTATTTTTATACTTTATTGTATTCCCAGCTGGTCCTTTGTATCCTCCTTGTATTGATCTAATTTTTACATATTTTTGATCAAACAATTGAAATGTCGCTAATTTGATCTAATTATAAAGCTACAATTTGTAGAAAACCAAGAATGAATGTTTGATACGAATTATTTGGCAGTAACAATAGTTGCGTCTTTTTTTAGATGAGAGAAATTTCCCTGTATGCTCCCGTGTTCTCGCTCCAGCGTGAATGATAACGCTAATAATATAGTTGTCGGCTGTTATAATTTTCCATGAGTTACCTAGCCAAGATCGGAGTTGAGAAAGAACGGCGCCTGAAAGTCGCTACCAATCAGACAACAAGCTTCTTGTGGGATGGAGAGAACGTATTATCTACTCCTTCTATGATATCTGAAATGGAGGAGACCTGTAGACTGCTTGTCAAGGAAGAATGTATAGTAGACAGTGAGTGGGATTCAGTAGGCACGCTAGTCAACGTTAAGCACTTGGCTGCTACTCCAGTTGGTGCAGAGATTGTTCTGAAGGCCAAAATCGTTTCTTTCGAAGGGAGGAGAGTGTTGTTTGAAGTAATAGCCTCGGATAGCCTAGAAAGAATTGGCGAAGGCACACACGAGAGGTCAATGATTGAAGTCGCTAGGTTTAGACAGAAATTTATTGAAAAGCAAAAGAAATTGGGGCTAAAATAGTGGAAAAAAATCGTTAGTATTTAGATCCACCATGAGATCCAATGTGCTTGACTCCTTTGATACTAATTGTCGAGGATTATCATTAAAAAATAACTTAGGGGGCTTCCATAACTTTTCATATCTATTTGGTAGGAAAAGGACCCATTAGTTGATATTTTAGGCAAGAAAAGTAGGAGGCGTTATGCAAATCGTTGGTAGCTAGAAGGCAAGGCTTTTGTTTCGATGCGTAGCTTCTTTAGAATACTTCTTGAATATGCCTGCTAAAGGGTGACCCGCAAATTTTGATATAGTACACTTATAGTGAGAAGTAAAACTAAATAAGTGGCTTCGCAATGCAGTATTGTTCTACTAGGTGAATATAGGATATGTCAATTCAAACAACAGCTGGTGGAATGCCAGTGATAATTTTAAGG
>JAATVR010000103.1 GCA_014523665.1 Nitrososphaerales archaeon TH526 | reverse complement strand
TAGCGGCTATCATGATTCTGCATTGCAGTTACTATCCTGCCGAAAATGAGTTTATCTTTTTCCTGCATTTTGGTAGATATCGTCTCTAACTTTGTAACCTGCATTTGCAATTTGCTTCTAGCTTCCTCTATACGTGGCTTCAGTGGAGCCTGTGGTTTTACACCTTCAAGTATCTTGTTTCTAACGGCTTCACCTACACTATCTCCTTGCTGTTTATTCCATTTATTGCCAAATGACATGATAGTAACGTTACAGTTTTGATATTGATTATTCTAAATAGATATTAAAAAAAATTGTTAACGAGCTCTAATAAATTAGAATCAATTCAGTTAGTGACCTAACCGTGTGTCATCATCAGCTACCCTATCAACATATCCATTCCGTATGAGTTGATGGTCTTTCACACTTCACACGCAGGACCCTTCATTCTATCGGACTAGTAACTATTCAAGAGGGAACATAACTCATGAGTGTCGAGAATAGTCCGAGTATTTTTTCGTAACACATCTAAGATATAAATGGGCAGAGTATTCATTCTAATCCAAACAAATTCTAACTGTAAAAATGCAGTGAAAATTAAAAAGGAGTTAGAACAATCGATAATAAGAAAATTGCATGGTGCTAACGTTTATCGTATAATTATGATGTCCTTCATAGGATCAATCTTACTGTTGTCAACAATCCTGTTGCAAAGTGTGTACGCTCTTGGAATATCAGAACGCATGAAAATTAGAGAGGATCTGTGTTTCGTCCAGCAACGATGACAGCACGTCAACTAGAGGGACAGGAATTGGCCTACCAAACGGAATTTGTATTGGTGTTTGTCCTAGGTGACCACGCGGACCAGCAGGCCCGCAAGCTCCAGCAGGACCCGCAGGTTCTAAAGGAGATACTGGAGATATTGGACCAGCCTGACCTCGAGGAGAGCAAGGTCCAGCAGAGGCAACAGGTCCAGCAGGACCTTCCAACCAGGTTGAAATTAAACTACAAGATGGTCAGAGAGGTTGGAATCCTCCTCTTGAAGCAGGAACGATAAGCTTATCGGGTCTCGTTGATATTGTAGAAGGCACATCATTTCAGGCAACTTGATACTCACCAGATAATGTAGTTGCTGCAGGTAAATGCACAATGATACTCATAGACGTAGTCACCGCTGAGATATTCACAAACTGTGCTAGGGGCGGTCAGCAGGATATTTTTAAAGTCATAAATGGAGATATCCTCAATATCGTAGTTACACCTGTAGCTAATGCTTTCCAATGATAAGTAACCTAGGGAGATAGGTCGCAAGTGAACAGATAAATAAACCGGTACTCAAGAGCCCTTTGAGATGGTGTATGATTGAGAAGGGTAATTTTTACTGAAAACTACAGTCAAACTTGTTATATAACTATAGTTGGATTAGGTTCGAATAGGGATCGTGGCAACATGCGAACTGCGAAGGGCTCGGTTGGTTTTGTACTAAAATTATTCAGAGCTCGAAATTCATTTGGCCATTCAATTCAGTGCCAGGGAACATGAGAGATAACTACAGCAATTGTTGATTTAATAGATTTAAAATGAGAAGTGTGTCAATATCTCAAAGTTTAATCCACGATGGAGTAAATCGAACAATACAAATTGCCTGAACATAAGAAACCTCGGATGTCTCCGTTCACAAGGTTGGGGATAGCGTTACTTGTTGTCGGAGCAATTATAGTGGGAATAGGAACTTATTATGATCGTGGCGCCATTTCACTGTATGGCCTATTCTTTGTAATAGCAGGTTTCGTGTTGTATTTCGCTTCTTCTATTATTACCTATAAGAAGACTAGGAAATGAAATACAAGCATCAGATTAGATATACAGCAGGCTTGAACGGACGAGAAGATCTAGCTTTAGATTGTGGATCATTTTTCTTCGCTTTCTCCTCATCTTCACCGAACACAGAAATTTCTATACTCGCGTCACCCAATTCGGATGAAATTAGCGAAGCAGCATCCTCAATTGCTCTCAGCTCATCTAAGCTTTTAATATTCATCTTAATTGAACGCCGCTCCGCTGGAATTGAAAGGACATCCTCCATAATTTTTTTTATCAACTTTACGTCTGACCGAGCTCGAGAAAGTTCTGAATCTTCGCCTAGGGCTCTCATGACATCGCTCAGGCTCGAATTACGTTTCACGATCATTAATTCAAGTATTCTTTGATATACGTTCCACTTCCATTTTGCTGAAGTATATATATTAATACGAGTAGGTTTCATTTTAGTAACCTTTA
>JAATVR010000102.1 GCA_014523665.1 Nitrososphaerales archaeon TH526 | reverse complement strand
CGGTTTGGAATGTTTGAATATTTGTTGATGCAAGTATTTGACATAAAAGAAGCGGCCGTATTTATTCCACTTGGATTTGGATTATTAGTTGGGTTGGTATATGCTATAATCTCATCAATACGTCGTAAAGACTAATCATAAGACCACTTACACAAAAAAAAGTCACCCACAACCTACGCTACTGATGCCAAAAGATCAAGGATGGGCGGAATGAGTCAAAAGCGTCATCAAATGAAGTAGCTTCCTGCTAAGTATGCTTTTCCTCCTTCCAAATCACGCTCAAAATGGGGCTAAAGAGTGGTGTACAAATATTGAAACAGAGCAGGTGCCCACTTCTCTGGGTTAGGGAGAATAGAGGATGGACTTGTGAGGAAACAGAAGCATTCAAGCTACTCTTCTGGTTCGTCAAGTTGAAAACTGTTGTACTCTATGTCTCTTGCAAGTTCTGGGTTCAGTGGTCTAGTCCATTCAACAATCTGTTTGAAACAATGCTTCATCCAATCCTTCATATTTTCCATTCCCTGTTTTACATTTTCCAGTTCTTCGGCCTGAACTGTCTTTAGGTCATGATTCTCTTGCTGTAGCCTTTTTGTTGGATCAATAGTTAAGGCGTCTGCTGCATGAGTCATGTAATCATTGAGAACTTCACTTTCTTGAGGTCTGTAGTAATGTACAGACATCCCAATGGAATGGCCGTGAGTCAACTCGACGTTGATTGGCTTCATTCCAGAGTTCTCGGATTGTGTCTTGTAAAACTTTCTAAAACCTTTGGCGCATTTGACTTCACCAGTAAACTTACCCCCCTGCTTTGTGGATTTAGGTGACAAGTCCCTTATCTTGATGGCAGGAATCGCACCAACACGCATACCAGTCGACTCTAACAGATGGATAACTACCCTCTCCCTGGTTCTAGAACAGACAGATAGCATTTTCTGTATCTCTTCGATAGTATAGGCCCTATCCCTGCGAATGTTCTCATTAGGTGGAATCTCTAATCTGACTTTCTTCCAGTCTATCTTGTAATCGTCGTCTCTTTCAATGTAGAAGAAGTGTGCTATTGCTGCAACATGTAGGCTAATGGATGAACCTGATAACTTCCTGTCATCACGAAAGTGGAGTATGTAGTCCTTAACCATCTGCTTCAAGACTTTGGGACTATACTCCTTCAATGGCTGCAAGTCGGTTATTCGATAATGTGCCAAGAACTCGTTAATGTGGTAAGTATATGCCAGCTTAGTCCTATCAGATAGGCTTCCCGTAGTCACTTTGTACCTAAGAAATAACCTAGGCTGCCCTGCTTCTTGTTCATTTATTACTTCTGCCGGCGATGTCGGTGTGTCGTTCACGCTTATACGCACGATATCTAGTCAACGTTCATTTATTTATAGATAGGATTTGCTATCTAGAAACTGTTTTATAGATTACTGTCTTAATGGAAACAAGAAATACTGACTTGGATGATAGAGCAGAGCGTATTCAAGTTGTGTGCGGTAAAGAAAAGTACAAGAATGCCGAGTACGATGATAACACTGTAGAATGTTTGATAAAATATCTTGAATTAGAAAATTATGAGCAGCTAGAAGATTTCCTCCAACACTGTCACATTCCGTCGTTCAATTAGGTCCTTAGATTCGAAGCTTTTCACGCTGTAAGCTCCCTCTATTATGAGTGAAGTTAATGACCGGGTAGCATTTGTACGAATATGAATGATGAATATTTGGCGAGGGTTGAATTTCTTATTATTTAGAATGGAAATTTGAGCTATTACGAACTATGATCAAGAAATGTTTTCAATAGGCATTATGTTACTTAATTCAGGTACCATTACCTAACAATGATACAACTTTCCTTCTTCCATCATAATGCGAACGCTAGCTTACTCTTCAATCAACTATTGGGTCGGATTTAGCCTATCTAGTCATGCCATTACACGTTCAAACCTAGAAGATTTAGGATCTGAATCTATCTGTAGGCCTGCTAGTACACAAGTCTTAGTAGCACTTTTTTTTGCGCTGTCATGCTATATAGGAACAGATGAAAGTTATCATCAAAACTAGTTCTAACTGTATATCATGATTAACAATAATTCATATTTCGAATCAGAACACGGTAGACTGCTAAAAATAGAACGATATTTTACAAAGAACTATATAATCATACAATATGAAATAAATAAGCCCAAGGACCATAAGAGGATTTATCGGATATGAATTACAATGAACTTACCAGAGAACAAGAACGAATTATGATCCATAAATCAACAGAGCCTCCCTTCTCCGGAGAATATGACGATTTTTATGAAGATGGAACATTTATTTGTAGAAGATGCAATGCACCTCTCTTTTCGTCTAAAAGCAAATTCAATGCTGGATGTGGCTGGCCAAGCTTTGATGAAACTGTACCAAATGCGATAAGGCGTATCCCTGATCCTGATGGGGTGAGAACAGAAATAGAATGTAAGAACTGTGGTGGACATTTAGGGCACGAATTTCTAGGCGAATATCTGACCGACAAGAATACTCGTGAGTGTGTCAATTCATTGTCTATTTATTTTGTCCCAAAGAGCAAGGAGTTGCCAAAGATCATAAATGACCGAAAACAAAACTGATTACGAAACTGCAACATTTGCAAACGGGTGCTTTTGGTGTAGCGAAGCAGTCTTCAAAAGACTAAAGGGAATCAAATCAGTTCTTCCTGGATATTCGGGAGGTCAAGTGAAAAACCCTTCTTATGAACAAGTATGCAGTGGGAGAACCGGTCATGCAGAATCAATACAGATCGAATTTGGTCCAAAGGTTATAAGTTTTGAGAAAATACTTGACATTTTCTGGCGTACGCATGATCCCACGACCCTTAACCGGCAGGGTAACGATGTTGGGACACAATACCGCTCCGCAATCTTTTATCATGATTTGAAACAAAAGGAGATTGCTGAGGAGTCAAGAAGAGAACTTGAAAATGAAGGGGTCTACAAAAATCCTATCGTAACAGAAATAACTCCATTTAACAATTTTTATGTTGCAGAGGATTACCACAAGAATTACTATGATGAACATCGAGATGCTCCTTACTGTAGTTATATAATTGATCCTAAGGTGCATAAGCTACTTTTGAATTATGAAAATGATGTAAGAGCTGAATACAAATAACT
>JAATVR010000763.1 GCA_014523665.1 Nitrososphaerales archaeon TH526 | reverse complement strand
CCGCACAATTCCTGTCGTCTGTAGTCCACAGTGTTACAAATGGGTACCATTAAGTCGTCCCGATCCTCGCACGACCTATTCTTAGAAATTAAGAGTTAACACCACCACACAGTTTTTTTTCCAATCCTTATTGTTAATGTTGTTTTGAGGAGTTGTCTAAGAACTCCGCAATGAGAACAATAGCAACCCAAATTGCGATCGTTTCTCTTGCTGAGCTCCTAAGACCCTTGACTCGACGAGCATTGTTCCATAGACTTATCATGATCTCAATTTCCAGCGTTTTAATTATAGTTTCCTGTCCTCTCTATATGTGAAGATTAGTACATGACACTTAGTTAGCTCATATTCTACAATAGCAAAATTAATAATAGGACATTTCATTTTTTTTCAATTTTCTACTTCATTGCGTGTCCTAGTAGAGGACAGGAATTATTCACACATCGATCATCTATTGGAATACTTTAGTCCCGCTTCTAACCTACGAATTCGATTGATTATGTCTAGATGATCCGCCTGTATCTCTGTAGTAAGATATAGAAGATAGTCATCTCCAAATGGCATCGTGATACGCTTGATCCTTTCATACTCTGCAATTACGTACCTACCCATTCCTATCTTGTGCGAAAGGCGGCTTCTCTCCTTCCATCCTGTCATAGCCATCTCAAGTGATTTTTTACTTTCCTCCGGGGTAAGTAAATTCTCCACCCCTTGACGATGACGAGAGTACATCGTCTTGCCTTCTGAATCACAAATGGTAACTAGCCTGATATTTGGGTCGATGTTAACGATGTCCTTATAATGCTGCTTTATTCCAAAAAGCCTGATCCTTAGCAGGGAGCTTATGATGAATCCAAATATCGCACCCCATATTAAATGGAACCCAATTGCTGCTAATGTAATGTTTCGGATTGCCAGGTTTACATCTTCGGACACAAGCGCCCTCTGTGATTCCATAGCCAACATTGTGGTAATGGAATTAATAGCTGGTTGAACTAGGAACGTAGTTATTGGGAGAAACAAAACCAACCATACTACAATTCCTGCCCCCATGCCAACCAAAGCACTCTTGTACGGATTGAGCATACGCACTTTTTTCCATCTAATCCCAATGATACCAAACACTGTCCCAATTATAGTCCCAACTAGAAGGTGAAGACCAAAAGCAGTATATACAGCAGTCGTTGTG
Source organism: Nitrososphaerales archaeon TH526 (assembly GCA_014523665.1). GTDB lineage: Archaea > Thermoproteota > Nitrososphaeria > Nitrososphaerales > Nitrososphaeraceae > TH5896. The sequence goes on along the minus strand of JAATVR010000763.1, from coordinate 3,325 downwards.
CTAGTAGCACCTAGACTAATGCCCATAATCGAGTAAAATGTACCCACGCTTAATCCGAGTAAGAGTTCGGTTAAGGCGATAACCGAAGATATAGACCAAGTTGCTATAAAACCAGCGAATGCCCCATATTTTACTCCTTTGAAGGTTATCATTAGTTCGTTCCTCTTCTTGTTACGATTCATGTTTCGATCCTTCGTGAGGGAAAGCATCTAGAAATCTAAACATCTAAAAAGGATATAAGTAATGATACCAACCTGTACTGATTTATCATGTACCTAGCTTAGGATAACTTCTGCTCGTCTTATCAGAAATAAGAGATCTATGGTAGGCGACCATAAGGATTAGGTACAAGAGGTATTAAAATTTTAAGTGTCAGTCGCCTTGAATCACGTTAATTGTACCAGTGCCGTTTATCAAGAATAGAGGGTCCCCTGGAAGAAATTCTGCAAAGAATTGAAGTAACAACAACAATTTCTATACGCCTACGCAGCCAGAAACGGCATATAATGTAGTGATAGGCCTTATCAAGCCTTAAATCGTCCTCACAGGTATCGAATACCTGCGTCTGCGGACTCGGTCAGCAATTGATATCGGTCTGGAACCCTACCGATTTTGGATCATATAATTCGCAGGATTCCAGCTAATTCATACACGCAAGAGATGAATATCAAGAAACATGACCTTTCTCATTAGGTTAGCTGACTCGATGAGTATGTCCTTGAAGACTTGGCAGTCAAACTCGAGAAACATAACATTGCGAACTTTGTTCGCACCCTTGAAGACCACAATATCCAAATGGTCCTAAATAAGCCGTTAGACGATCGCTAGCATATAGTCTTAATATTATAGCATCAGAGACCACCAAAGAATGAAAATAGTATTTAATGACCCTATATTTTCTTCACAACTACTGAGGACAATAGGTGAAACCTACTATAAGGGAGCTGATATAGGTGAGTGTTTATCTACGACAAATCGTATTAGGGAAGGAGATTTTGAAAGCTGGCATGCGGAATGGCTAAAAACAGCAAAAAGAATTCATGGTTATGCAAATGAAAGTCTCGCTAAGGGTCATACCATAGCTGCGAGAGATGCATACCTTAGAGCGTCTAATTACTATCGTGCCGCTGAATTTCTCCTAGTTGATCCACATGACCCTCGAATTCAAACAACGTGGGGGAATAACAAAGAGTGTTTTAGTAGGGCGGCAGCACTTTTTCCATTCCAAGTAGAGTCAATTGAAATACCATACAAGGAAGGGGCCACGCTACCTGGCTATTTTTATCACTATTCAAGAAAAGATAGTGTTTCCAATAATGGAGACTGGAATACAGCAGGTAATGAAACTGAAAAGAAAGTATCCAGACCAACTCTTATTGCTCATGGAGGTTTTGATTCAACATTAGAGGAATTGTATTCCTCGGCGGCAGCTCCGGCATTGGAGAGAGGATATAACTGCCTAACGTTTGAAGGACCTGGTCAAGGAGAGGTGATTCGTGAGCAGGAAATCCCCTTTAGATATGACTGGGAAAAAGTTGTAACTCCTGTAGTTAATTATGCTATAGATAGAAATGAAGAATTTGGAATTGATGTAAATCGTATCGCCTTAATGGGTATAAGCATGGGTGGATATTTGGCTGCAAGAGCTGCGGCTTTTGACCATCGCATTTCTGCTTGTATACTTAATGATGGAGTATATGACGGATATGACTCTATTGCATCGTCATTTCCCAAGGCCTTATTAACTGCATTTGAAGAAGGTAATTCGGAATTTGTTAATTCAGCAATAGCAGATCTAATGGAATCTGATCCAAATTTTAGATTCAATATGAAGCATGGAATGTGGACAACAGGATCCAACTCACCTTATGATCTCAATACTGGCGCAAAGAACTATACTATAAAAGATATTATAAAAAACATCACCTGCCCTACGTTAGTACTCGAAGCTGAAAAGGATGATTCTTTTCCCGGGCAACCAAGGAAGGTATATGATGGATTAAGATCTCCAAAAAAATACATAAGGTTTACAGAAGAAGAAGGTGCAGAGGAACATTGTCAAAGCGGAGCATCTGCTCTTTCAAATCAGAGAATATTTGATTGGGTAGATGAAGTTTTTGAGTATAACCTATGTCGCGATAACATCCTCCCAATAGATATAGATAAATAAATTCGAGTTGTCAACGCCCAATATTGATTAAGATACAAAAACTATTCTACATAATATTACTTTATCACAATAATTTAACTTCGGCTACATCCAGATTTTTCAGAATTGCAAAGTAGAATATTTTTGGAAAGCAGGGATTTTATCCTGTGACCACCTTTAAGAGTAGGGGTTTCTGCGCTATCCCGTAGATAGCCATCGTAACTGTATTACAGCAGAAAATATAATGTGATAAGTTCTGCCAACGTTACTCAAAACTATATATGGGATAAACCTTTGAAGAAGTTGAATTCAATATTAGGGTGCACATCCCAAGATATGCTATCATCTCTCCCTCGACTTCATACAATTAATTCTACATATGGAATTCTATAAGAATTCATCTTGATTGCCATCAAACAAAGGACAAATACCGATTGGAAAATCCTCATTGGTGTGTATGCACAAATTCTGTGGGAAATTCCCGCCCATTTGCTGTTCTAGAATTTGGTCCCTCATAAGCTCCAGAATATGTAGCGCATTCATTCGATTGGATACATTCAATGATATTCGGTGCATGATAAAAGTAACCTCACACCACTTTTTAAAGACGATGGTATTAAATAATCTAAGCCAGTGGTTTGTGAACCAATCTTGAAATGTTTTTGGGTTCCACAGGAACATTACCTGGAGCAGGAACTGTTTTGTATAACTGGACATATTATTTGGGCACGTTAATTCATTCCTGTTATCAAGCTTGTCAAATAGCCCTTTGTATCGATAAAGGCATGCTAGACACCATCATTCATCGATCAACCTCCCTTCTTCACCGACCTTGTACCTTCAGAAAAAGCACGCTCTTAAACGCTGCAATTTGTAACCCCTAGTATCACCACAACTAATTATATTGGATAAGACTTAGATGTTAAACTGTACAAACCTAATTCAAGACCCTAAGAATACAATAGACTCCTCACAACATCAGCTGCGAATCCGTAAAGATTCTGCCTAAGAGTTTGGTTCTCAGCTTCTTTGCTTAGTTCATGCATTAAATTGTTAAATGTCATTTTCAGCTCTCCGTCACCACTTGCTAACGCAAATATTTCGGTCTTGAAGCCTTTGCTTAACCAAGAATCGATCTCGTTTATAACGAATAACATAATTTTCCATTCACCGGTG
>JAATVR010000101.1 GCA_014523665.1 Nitrososphaerales archaeon TH526 | reverse complement strand
GAATGGCGTTCTTAACCGCTTCTATGTATTCTTGCTGCAGATTGGAGATCGCTTGTGCATACTGTGGTTGAACCTTTCCAGCTTCATTTACTAGTTTTATGAAGTTTTCGTTTGCTGCATCGACTATGTGAGTTACATTGACTGCTGCTGTTGCTGCTGTTGCTGCTACTGTTGCTGCTGCATCTTTCGTAGTGTTTGTATTGTATTTTGATGTTTTATTTTCTGTGGTTGACATACCTATATATAGCACCCATCCATATATAAACATTGGTATAAAATGGTAATATGTGCCACCAATCACCCATCAATGGAAGCATAGAGGAAGATCCATCTAGGTAGCGCAAGAGCAATGATTTTAATGATGTGCTGTCAATACAGATGAGCCAAGGTTCCTTAACATAACCCTGGTTCAAACCAGATTTTGACCCGTAGTTAAGGATACAACCGGGTTGAGTCTGTTTCATCAATTTGGTAGGCCAATATTTTAGATTTGCTAAGGAAAAGTGGCAAGACAAAAAGTCCAAGATTATCCAGTTGTAAGATTAGAGGGCGCTCCTCGTGATAAACCCTGAACGATGAACTGGGAGGGGTTTGAATATCGCTAGGGGTTCAACTATCTAGCCTAGCATGAAACGATTTTTACACTAAAACATGATATCATTTAACGATTTCGGAGGTGATCGACGGCGTGTATTCCCAATGTATCTATTATAGCTAATTTAGCTAATGTAGGAGCGTGCGTGAGCATACTGGTGATTCAAGGCACATGTGTCTCAAAAAAAGCTAGTATAGTACAACAGAATACATATGGTGTGAAGATAAGAAGGAACATCCCTTTACCCAAAGCTACCGTAACGTAGGTATCGGCTATGTCTGGTTGTAGGCAGTTTATCAGTAGGATTTTGAATGGATTTACTCATATTAATTTCGTTTTTTGCATGTTTTGTAGTCTTGTTGATATCACATCCGGGAGATACAGAATTCACGCTAGCAAGTAAGATTGATGAATTTTTTGCATACCCGCAGAATTGGATCAGCTCACTATCATCAAGCTTAAATAACGCCTTCCTCAATTACTGCATTAAATTTTGGAATATGACAATTGGCTGTCTCTATCACTAGAATTTCTTCCAGATTTATTCGAGCATAGATCGGTATGGGATCTGACGAGTATTGTTGATATCCAATAGAATTTGACCTAAAAGTGCTAGTAACAGTTGGGGGGGGATCTGACTGTTGATCCTCCGGAGCTACTCCTGCGCTACTCCGGAGTAACTCTATATTATCAATAGGACTTTATGACTTTATTACATAACTTACTTATTAATTCTCTTGGATGTTTGTCAAATCCTGTAATCATTCATGCAAAGAAAATATTCCATCCGAAGCCGAATATTGCCAGAATAACGACTACTAACAGAACTAGGTATCCACTAGCAAGTTGGTGAAGATGCTTGATAAGTTCCAGGTAGATACTCATTTCTTGACATGACCGGTAGGTACTCATTTCTTGCATAGAAGTATATTCTTGATCTCATCGCTATCTCCTAGTAAGACATTGATAAATTTGATTCTATCTTCGGGAGGCATTCCTTCTGCGCTAAGCGAAGATTCCAATGAATCAAGTGCTCCAAGTCTCCATCGATTCTGGATTGCAATTCCTATTGTTTTCTGGGTTTCATAGAGTATCCTTCCAAGTGAGGAAAGACTGTATCTTCCGTTCTTCCTGTTGATGAGGCCCAAAGACCTCAGGCGATTAATTCGTTGGTAATACTGCTTGCGTGTTAGCTTCATCTGTGTTATAAGGATCTGACGCCCAGCTCCGGATTGTTGCCCATTTGAGCTAGCTGACGAACTTGCAATGGTGGTAAACAGAGACCAAGACCTGTCGTCTGAAATAGCTTTAAGAACATTCGCTACTGAAAGACCATCTGATTCCGATTGAACATATTCATCATTTTTCTCAAAAAAGTTGCCAGTATTACCATTATTATATATGTCATCTCTCATTTTATCCAAAGGTTATAACCGTTACAAAATAAAATAACTAGTATGCATAGACTCTGAAGAATAATAACCCATATTAAGAAATCAGGTTTTATTGTGAGAGAACGGCTGGGGGGTTCAAAACTGGTGAACGCTTTCAAACGGGAGTCTCATAAACTTATTATGAATTATACCAACCGTTCATGAAGGGCACCGGTTGTAATAACGAGTGTTGTGAAGACCTCTTAGTGATCAGCTTCGTTAAAAGCCTCTTGGGTAGTTTTCTTTGCCGATTTGGCTGAGATCTATCGTGTTACCAGCAAGTGATAATAAGACACCTCGGTTTCGAGGTAGATTTCCTGATCCGTAAAAACCAGCCTCAACTAAGGGCCTTATACTGTGGGGCAGGAACAACTAATGTACCACCCAAAGGAGTATAAATCGTACGAGGGTGGAACGAACACAGACCAAAGAAAACCTGACGGAGAGCAGTGATAGTACTTAGCTTGGTTCTCTTCTACATTCTGAAGAAGAGTGTGGCCGTATAAATTGAGGGAGCAAGGAAGCTCATAGTTGCATAGTGCCAATCTAAACGTATCGAGTATGTCATGGTGTGATGTTTGCTGTTTGCCTAGCTCCCATTCATCTAATACTATTGCAGTTCTCAGTGACACTATCAATTTCTGCAGTGATTGATATATCTTGATGAATCTCTTAGACATCTGCATGTAACTTCAGTAGCCCATTAATGGTCAGCGTGCAACTAACAAGTAGTATTATATAGTAGAAGATCAGGCTGACGTAGATGATAGCAGGCGACAACGAGGAAGTATCAGAAAGTAGCACGTCCTTTCCAGATTTTCTCGCCACCAGGTTGGAAAATAGCAGTGAGACGTAGGAGACCTTTTGATAGGAGTATCAGAAGGTGGCTTTCTCGGTAACAGATAAGATCGCGGTGGACTACTCCGGAACGGAGGATAGCAGATGGCAACTAGAAAGTATCCTGAAATGGCTCATTTTTTCGATCTTTTTGATTCTATGGTCTTAACGAGAAAAGAAAAAGAGGATATGGTTATAGAACTTCATCGCCAAGGGAAAGGAACACGGGATATAGCTAGGGAAGTTAGAATGTCATTTGGTCCCATAATAAGGAAGGAAACTCAAGGGAGAGAGATTTGGCAAGAGCGAGTGGTTGTCAAAGGAAGGAGGTATGGACGCGCCACATGTCATTAATTTGCTAAAGATCGCAATAATGAATTGTCTAGAGTCGAAAGGGTAATTGAAAGTCTCAAATTCGTACTAAACACATTGGAATCAGATAAGCAAGTCCAAACATGAAAATGTCTAACACAAATGTTATCATATTCAGATGTTCCAGAGAAACTTCGTGGAAATCATGTTATCATCTGATCTCTTTAGGATTAAGTAACAACCTTCCGGGAGATGAGTGATGGACTAGGCGGTGTGTAATTAGCTTTGCTATAAAGATTTCACTTCCACTGCGAGATCAGGAGTGTAAAATAGGATGACTCAGATAATCTTCTGCTATACTTTTCTGGTACAGTATGGAGCAAAAAAAATCTGACGAGCATACCAGAGTAAAGAAGGTTAGTATGGTAAGGTAGTCCAAGAATCCTTGCCGGACCATAGTAACTTGCACGGCTATACTATACTATACCTTGAGTAAAGGGAGTCTCCATCTTAAGCCCAAAAGTAAAAGAGAGCAGATTTGGCGATTGGCTTCAGAAGGTAAATTGACCGCAAAAGAGATTGCCTTGGAACTAGACACTACGGTACAAAACGTGTGGAAGGAGACCAGCCTGCTTAGGTCAAGAGGGGGATTAGTTATACGCAATAGCATTGGACAGCAATCAAATAAGAGTAAAATGATTTTTCTTAACCCAGCTGAGCAAAGAGGTGATGGCATTCTTGGTTTTAACAAAATATTGCATAAGAGCACAACTCTGCTAAATGATCTGATCGATGTCCCGCAATTGGATTCGGAGGGACTAAAGATTCTTTATCGAGAATTCAAATCTGGGAAAAAACCAATTGATATTTTAGCCGAGTACGGTTTTCATCCAGAAATTGTAGAAGGCGAATATCAGAGGTTCATGCAGCTAAGCATACGCGACATTGGTGACTTAACGTGAACCGCATTATACTAAGTATGACACGGAAAGGTTACACTGAAGAGACTCTCAGGAACGATAAGATCAAAGCCCTAATCACACTCTACCACCATAGGAGCTATTTATTAAACAATGAAATTCTTGATCTCTTGGAGCAATACACTCAAGAAGAAGTGCGAGACGAGATGGATTTGATGGTCCTTGATACAGAGCGAAGGCTCCCAAAAGGATTCAGCAGAATAAGGTGTCGTGTATGTAATAGGATGTTACCTGATATAATTTTGTGTGACAAGTTACCGTTAGGCAAGAAACTGAATGATGAGTATGAGGGGAGATTATTGTGCGAAGCGGGCAGTCATGATTGCGACAGTCCTGGCTGATTGTCTTTGGGATTGACGTGTTAATTGTCTACTGCGATGGGTGTGGAAATCGAATCGAGACGCCATCCAGGGAGCGTGAGAGTCGTAGAGAGAAGTATGACGAAAATCTGGATTGGATAGTAATCATAAAAAGTGATTATTTTTATGATAATTTGGTATTCGGGAAGGAGGAAAGTAGAAATGCACAATCTGTAACCAGTATTTTGGATATTAGTTATAGTAATATCCAAAATGCTATGGCATTCCCTATAGGAACCACAATCTTGTTAACGTTACTATTGGTTGTTGCATTACTATTTGTTAACACACAAAAAAAGCTATGTCAACATAATTTTTGAAATGTTGACAAATTAGCCGCAACTGTATATAACATGGTCATGATAACAAAAATGTTAACATAATAGAAAAAACCAGATCCAAACTTTGCAAATATTGGTTGATGATTATTTTCCGTTGACAAAAATGATGAGATAGTGCATGAAGTCAGCGAGAACTTCTATCATTGTCTAATGAGTGGACTGGGCGGAGCGAGATAGCCTAGCCAATGGCGATATAATGTGGTCAATGCTGCGCCGCTTAACTTTATGTATGATATGATTCATGGTCGACTGTGTTAATCGTTTCTCTTTTAGTCTTCGTTATTTACAGACGTTTCTCTGCTAGTATCCAATAGTTAAATTTGACAATATAGGACTCTTTAAATAGACAATTGTCCCAAAGAAATAGCCACCTCTAAGGGGGTATTTTCTTGAGAGTAAAGTTCAAAGACTCTAGCGCAACCGCTGGGAGATAGTAAGCCATTTTATCGGTGCTAACTTCCCGCTATCCGAGTGGCAAGATGCTTTCTCGCAGCTTTAATGCTTTCTGATATCATTATTTCTTTTGCAAGAATCTTTAGTGCATCTAGCTGCAAGAATCTTTAGTGCAAACAGCTTTGATATAGTTCCTAAAGAAAAGTCACACCATTTATTTGCAATATCATTTTTGTCAGCACTACGCTCTATCCTTATTACTTTACTTATATCAAACCTTTCATTTACATCTAATTTGTGATAAAGTTTCAAAGGACAGACTTAAGCCAGTATTTGAGAGTAACAGTGAACCAAGCTACTAAGGAATTCCGACTGTCTTAGTAATAAATTTTTATCACTTCTACATGCTATTCTATGAAGAGGAGTAAGCTGATCTTAATGGCTTCAAAAAAATAAAACAGAATTTACGGTTAGTCGCAAACCATGACACACAGCAGGTACTTTTACATTTGTGTGAAAATCCGAACTCCTACTTGATATCAATGAAACGGTAATGCAAGAAAATTACTTTTTCTTAAGCTTGGATAAATTTATTACTTTCCTTAGGATAAGTCATAACACTAATTGAGTACTAAGGAAAATTTAATCTGGTTTTCACATATGGGAACTGAATATGAAGTAAGAAAAGTGGGGAACCATAAGTTTGTGGAACTGAAGAACGCAGAAAGGATTTTCGACTGGGATAATTGTACTGTTCAAATAGCACCTAGTCCGCTTAAGAAATTAAGACTATATATCAGAGGATACGCAAATAGATACTCTGACTATCACAAGAAAATAGTAAAGCCAACATATATGTTATCGGTGGACATTGATTCAATTACTCCACCACCTAACGAAGAGGAGTATCAGATCGGGGTGGAAAGAGAAGATCTAAAAAGCCTCCAGCATAAACGTTATCGAAGGTACGTTTTTGGATTGGATAATAGATATTGGATTTGGGAGTGGAACAAGAATTATGCTGATATTAAGCAGAGCAAAGTTTACTCAATTTACAGCCAGATGATTGAATATCTTGACAACCTATCACAAAAAATGGTGCAAAATCCAAATGTGATATCTGCATTATTCCAGCATACTGATAAAGACCTACTTCCTACAATCTATCAACCTGCCATCGATCAACTCAAGAATTTTGTGCGAGAGATCCATTGCTTTGAGACATTTGGTGATAGCAATCTGACTTTTATTGAAGTCTCGATCCTGTTCAATAATGAGCAGTTGAGAAGGCATAAGATTTTGAACAGATTCTATGAAAAACTCCGACTTTTCCTTTACGGCAGAGTCATTGACATAGAGAGTTTTAGAATTTATTTAGACACCACTGAGACTGATAAACCCTACTTTACCTTCGAAAAGATATACAGCGCAAATCATGGAATTGAAGAAGATACCATACATGAGGATAGTATGTCTACAGTTCCTATAAGAAGAGAGATATCAAACTATTTTGCTGACATGTTTCATCCCGTTGTTTTTATTAATACCTCCAATCATGCTATGGCTGAAAAAGATAATAATGAAATATTATGGAAATGGGAATATCGACCATTTGACGAAAAATCCCCAGTTCTTTTCGGTAACAAATCGCGAAAAGAAATTGATAGTCAATTTATGCCACCTGTTGCTAAATTTATGAGATGGATACTCGGCTGTATTGACAGATTTAATAACACTTAAGTCACTTAGATTCAATATTAGTAACAATCTTTGATTAACTATGATGAAGGTATGGGTAAACTATTTTTGTTCACTCCAACTCGTCCTAAAATGATAGATTTTACCTCAAATCTAGTTAATGCATCTAAAAGAAGGATCAAGCAGGTAGCCAGCTAGGATCTATATTTTCCCCGGCTCTAATGGCAATCAACTTCTACATATTAAATGAATATGAAATTAATTGATCTATATGATGCTGGTAACTCGACTTTAGTCCTCAGGACATCGTGGTAGACCACCAGTGTTAGTTACTCTTTCACAATCACCGCTAGGACTCATATTATATCCATTTGGACATCAGGCTTGAACCGTAGGTGTAATTGAAGTTACGAGGATCAATGAGAAAAACATAGAGCTCAACGTTACAATCGATGATACTTCCACTATTTGCCTCATCTTGTATCTAATTTGTATCAGTTACTTCTTTCCATCTAAAACATCTTTTTTGAGTTTAATGAATTCTTCTTTTGTGATCGCAAGAGTCTTGAGTGCGTCTAGCATTCCCTGCTCGAACAATTTAGATATAGTTCCTAAAGAAAAATCACACCATTTATTTGCAATATCATTTTCATCAGCACT
>JAATVR010000762.1 GCA_014523665.1 Nitrososphaerales archaeon TH526 | reverse complement strand
TAGCATTGGGAACGTTGATTTGGTTAATTTCATAGTTTTGGCACTAATGGCAGTTCTAAAAAGAGACTCAAAAGTAATAACATAAACCTAGCTATTATAGAAGGGTCAAACTATCGAACTTTAATGCCAGAACGTTTGAAATAACCTTCACATTTGGTGACAGGAGATCCTTCCTTCTTTCGTCAAGCGTCATGATTAGTTGCATAGTGACAATCGAAACGAATCAAGTGTGTCAGCTTGAGATATTTGCTGCTTGTCTAATCTCCAGTCATCTAGTACCGCTGCCGTTCTTAAGGAGACTATCGACTTCTGCAGCGAATGTTATGAGAATTCAAAATTCAAAATTTCTCTTGTAGCAATTATAATATAACAGAACGGTATTAGATAAACAGTATCTATCTATTTCCATAGGCGCCCCTAGACTAAGAAGCGAATAGCATCAAAGAATCCTCTTCAGAGAGTGAGATGATTTTCCAAACTCAATCTTTTTCGGATATTCTTCCTTAGGGTTTTGCACTTTCGATAAAAGAAGTCATTTCTTATTTTTCTTCCGCCCCCTCAGATATACCGAGTAAAACCGTCTTGATATGTTGGAGTCTTTCTAGATTGACTTTTGCTACCTCTACGTTATCTCTGATTTCAATATCTGCGTATTGTCGTTCTTCTTCATCTTGTAAAATATCCAACATATATTTAATATCGTCCTTCTTCAGATTCGAAGATTTGTTAGTCATTTCTTAGATTTCTGTTCTTTAATACTAGACAAAAAGGATTCTAAAGCCTTTATGACTATAACTGTTGAGTTAGTATCATTATCTAATGCATACTGTTTTACTTTCTTTACAAGGTCCTTTGGCAGGAGCCAAGTAGTCTTAATTTTACCTTCGGGTGTAGGCAACGTTTAAGCAGCTAGCTGAACAGTCATAAGCTGTATATACAGTTTATCATATAATTGGTAGCGTATAAACGGCAATACAGCAATAAGGTGGCATTATATACAGCATACTGTAGAGCTATAGCATGAATCAAGAATTGCAGCAAATTCAAGAAAAGTCACAAACAAGACTACAGAGAATGTTGGATAAAGCCAACTTCTTAGTACAGAACCACAGGGTTAGGTTGGTCGGAAGCAGGGGAGGTGGCCGTGGATGTTGCATTAATCGGGGCAGACTATTACAACAAGAGTCAGCGTTGGAGAAAGATAGAGACGGACTAGAAGAATAAAGAGACACATTTGAGTCCATTATTTAGGTCAAATATGATTCACACCCCCTTGGGTCCAGCCAACTGTCTCCTACAAAGGAATGTTTAAAAATATTTATTCCAATAAATATATTGAATCCATTTATAGAATCGATATAGATGTGGGAACCACTGGCGTACACATCAAGTCAGATATTGATAAAGTTATTGAGCAATTAGTCCCTATAATTGGAAAATATGTAAGACGAGGCGACGATCACCTACGCTAAATAGATGGATACGAATCAAGTCTATTTAAACAAGAAAAAGTACTTCGAAGCTGGTGTGGTGATCTCGCACTGGACAGAACTTGTCCTCTGCGTGGGCGCAAACAGTTCAGTTGCTTGAGCTGGAGATTCAAAATATGAATGAAAGTAACGCCACTGCTTATTTGAATCTAGTGGAGCGCTTGGGGATGCCAATAATATCTAACAATCAGGGTTCAGTAGAATTCGCTATTTCCTTACTTACGACAACCCAAATCTAGGCATAAGGATTCAATACCCCGCCGGTTGGTCAGTAGTTGAGTACCCATTACAACCCAGCTGAAAATAATACCGTAGTATGCTTATTTTCTGACCAAAAAAATAGTCCTGAGCTAGGAAAATACCATTTAAAATATTAGCTGTTTCTCTAGTTGGACCCTATAGATTACATTTTTGATAACAAGTCTGCTTTGAGTTTCTGGAATTCCTCGTCAGATAATATTCCTTTTTGGTGCAGATCAGCATATTTCTGCAACTTCGCAGTGACATCTTCCTGCTGTGATTGGGGTTGGGATTGAGGTTGTTGATTTTGTTGCTGTAAGGCTTCTATTTGCTTTTGCTGTGCTTCTATCTGTTGTTGTGATGATTGTTGTTGAGCTTGTGCTGCCTGTGCCTGTTGTTG
>JAATVR010000761.1 GCA_014523665.1 Nitrososphaerales archaeon TH526 | reverse complement strand
TGAAACGCTCGAGTAGGTGGCTTCTAATTCAGTCTGTTGTCTGAAATGTGTAAGTGCAAGAAGCATTTTCCAAAGTCAAAAGATGGCATAAGAATTTATTAGAAGACTATGCAATTTTATGATTTAAGAACGGCAGGACTTATGTCGCACCAAAGGGTTTTATCAATAATATCTAACGTAATAGTATACCATTGAATTGTAAAGATTATGACGTGAATGGATGCCCCTCTCTAACTTGTAATATTTAGTAATCTTACTTTATTGAAGCACATTCATGCCAAACGTCTGATGGACAATAGCAACATATAGGTTGAAGAACAAGCCTCACTTTTTTTTATAGTTTGAAAGTATCAGTAGTCAGGTCCGACTACTGCTTACTTGCTATCAAAGTCAGGTAAGAAAGTTAACCTGTAATAATTACAAATTCCTTAGATAAAGATTTCATAATCACCTCTTATTTGATACTAAAGTCTCAAGAAAATAGCCAGATTTTGTGAACGGTAAATCGTGGCCGTCCCCAGAATGAAGAATATGATTTCAATGTCTCATCACCCTTTGATCCTAAAGTTCCTAATCTACTTTTTCCGAAAGTAGAACACCCGTCTGTTTTAACAATTTCAATTGATCTACTACATCCCAATGTCCTGTAATAATTCCTCCTTCTATTCTATATAGATCTGCGGATCTGATGTTCACTGGTTTGTTCGTGGGTGGGATTCCATGAAATTCTCCTTTCTGAGTTCCAGATCCATTGAGAAATATCACCACAAGTTCATTTTCCGCAATTACGTGTTCTATGTTTGCCTGCCAATCAGGAAACGCCTTGAAGAAATCAGTTAAGAATTGTTTGAAGCCTCCACCGCCCTTTCCCGCCTGGGGACTACCTTCAACAGAGTCATTGCCAAAGTATTTTTCAATTGTAGATAGTTCATGTTCATTGAAAATTTCTTGTATGAACGACCTTATCAGACCCTTATTTCTTTCTTCTTGCGAGGTCCGATTTGTTGAAGACATATTGTATCATAATTGGTTTATGTTATTTATTTATTGGAATATCTTTATACCATTATTACGCGCGCGCCAATATCCAATGATCCTCATCAATTCATATATCTTACAACAAGAGGATGGAAGACAGGCAAACAACATACGATAGAAATCTGGTTTGTTGAATATCGGCAAAGGTATTATGTAATGTCAGAACGTAGGTACATTTTTAGCAGGAATGTCATGAACTGTAGGAGCCACTTTAGTCCATCCAAGTTTAAAATTATCTTCTCCCACTATTCCACTATTCGTTGCTTCTCCTTGTCCAAAGTATATCCTGTTATTGGGGCCCCCAATAGCTATCTGATTGTTGTGATGATCTCCTATGCTTGGTAATCCTAATATTATATCTTTTACAAGACCACTTTTTGGTTCAACAGTAGAAATTATTCCTCTATGGGATACATACAGTTTTCCGTCATAAAACTCAATATCTGTAATTGGACCATTGAGGTTTCTGTCAACCAATACAGATATACTTTTACTCTGATTATCTACTTTTAATATTCTTGGTGTTGGTACTAGTCCACCATAAACAAAACCTGCTTCTGCTACATACATATTGTCTTTTTCGTCAAAGGTAACACTACTAGGTAGTGTAAGATTCCATATGATAGGTTCGATTCTGTAGCCTGGAGGAAGGTTAAAGTGGTTTATAGGTGGTGGAGAACTGCCAGAATTAGTGGCTACCAGTTCTAATTGTGATGGTAATGGTGGTTGTGGTGATGGTGGTGATGATGCTATCTGTAAAGCAAATACTTCATCAAATATAGGATCCATAGCGAAGGGAGAAATAATCAATACAACAACAAGTAAAACTGCATTAATAGTAAGATGCACTTTCATAATTATTCTTATTATATTTTATGATAATGTTTTTCTTTTAAAAGTAAAAGAAAAGGATAAAGAAAATAGTGAATGCTTTTGTGTAGCATTATTAATATCACTACAAATGGCAACAATAGCAGCAGTGGCGGCATCATCTCTTTCCTTCTCTTCTCTTTTTCCTTCGTTTATCTATGCTTACGCTTATTCTATTGTGCAGTCGTCCCATTGGCAACAGATGTTGTGTTAGCAGAACTGGTTTGATTCCCTGCTACTGGCGTTATCTTCCATACTACTCCTGTATTGGGAATTGTAGGATAACCATCAGGGGGTGGCTGCAGTAGGTTACCCCAGTCTACTATATACAAAGCAGTTCCATTCGGGCTAAATTCTACACCAGTAGGTCTAAAGGTTGTGCTATTAGCTTCAGTAGGGTTCTTCAAAGTTAGGAAGTCTGAAATTGTTGTTGTGTTGTCAATATTAACTCGTACAACACTTTGGCCAACTCCTCTGACGCCATGCGCCCCTACCTCAGCTACAAAAGCTTCTCCTCCATAGCCAAATGATTTGTTTGCAAACGCCATTTGCTGGATGGCTACGTGAGGGGGCTCGAATAATGCCAACGGTTTTACAACTGGTGGATGATTTTGCATGAGAAAGCTCAATGGTTTATCAAGACACGAATTCGCAGATATGCATATCGTGCCTACTTGCCATTGGTAATTAGGATCCGTTACTGGTTGCGCATTTCCAAAGAAGTCAGGCCAGCCATAAAACAGAGAAGTTCCGTTTAATTTTACCTCGTAGAACTTGTCCCAATCATTAACTATAGGCCTACTTCCTCTCTCATCTGCACCATGACTCGCTGCAAATAGTCTACCTTCCTCGTTAAATGCCAACCCTGTCGGATTTCTCAATCCCCAGCCTATTAGTCTAAGATCCGTACCATCCAGATTGGCACTTAGAATACATCCATTACATTTTACTTGGCCCTTGATCACTTGACCTTCATTTGCTGTACTATTAAATGGAACAAATGATCCTGTTGTTGCATTATCATTAGGTTCTGCGGTAAGTGGATTTTCGGTTACAAAGTTCTGTCCTGTTAATGTTATATTTTTACCTGGTACATCGGCAACGTTTGGAGAATTAGCAAGCCAGCCCAAATTGTCCGTTCCAAGCACTCCGCTATTGGTCCTTGTTCCTGTTCCAAAAAAGAGTCTCTTTCCATCCGGACTAAATGTTATCTGATTGTTAATATGATCACCACTTTGAGGTAGTCCAACGATAATATCTTTTACTGTACCGTTTGTGATATCAGCTGTCGATATTTTGCCCCTATGAGATACGTATAGCAGACCATTATGAAATGTAATATCCACTATTGGGGAGTTTAGTTTAGTATCAACAAATACGGAGACATTTCCACTAGGATCTATTTTTAGAATCCGCGGTAGGTGAGGAAGGTTTGTAAACGGATATCCAGCTTCTCCTACGTACATATTACCTTTATCATCAAATGTGACAGTATCCGGAGCAGTAAGATTCCAAACTATAGGCTTAATTGTATAGCCCGGAGGAAAGGTAAAGATATCCGTTCTAGGAGCATTACCACCAGATGTAGTACCTATCAATTCCGAGTAGGAGTATGCGAATACATTCCTGTTTTTTGATTGCTGCTCTCCAGAAAAAGAAGAATCTAGAGTAAAAAGTGTTGAGGCAACCAGTATTGCAGCTATTGTTATGGCGTATACTCTCATTCTTTCGTTTGACGTCTTATAATAATAAAATATGCGATGAAAGTTTTTCAATAGTAGACGTACTCAACATTATCATATTTAAGTTTATAAAAAAAATAAGATAGTTTTTATTTAAATATTCTAAAATTAAGAAAATCGTTCTATATTAAGCAATTACATTCAGCGATCTTAAACGGTCAGATGGGAATTTCAGATGATGATGATATTAGCATAGTACATAAAAACAATATCCATTAGTTTACACATACAACATTAGGTTAATTCAAATGGCTCTAATCAGTAAATGTTTCAGCTCCTGATAATTGAGAGTACGTTTGAGTAGTCTTACATTTTCTTTCAGCCAATTGTAAGTCCACCGTCTAGATTTGTGAAGTTCTAACACAGCCACACTTGCGGCTTCCTCTTTGTCAATCCTGACAGGTCTCACAACCAAAATCCTTTTTCGCATATCCGCATCAGCTAATTTTGCCTAAAATCTTAAACTACATCCAAACTCCTTATAAGATATCTTATATTACTAAAACACATGTCAACAAGACAAACAATAGCAATTCTTACCACTGTTATTATAGCACTTGCATTATCTACAACATTGGGCGGTTTTGCTGCTCCTTTAGTGTTTGCTCAAGGTGGAAACAATGTTTCAATAGTATTAGGAGCATCCACTCTGGCAGATAAAGCTTGGTCACCAAATCCAGTCAATGTAAAGGTTGGAGATACTGTAACTTGGACTAATGACGACAATCAAGCTCATACAGTAACGTCTGGTAAAGGCAGTAGTGATCCAGATTTAGGAAAAGTATTTGATTCATCACCTAATTTCAATCCGTTGCTAGCACCAAAGCAAACATTCCAGCACAAGTTTACTACTGCAGGGGAAGTTCCTTATTTCTGTCAACTACATCCTACGATGATAGGGAAGGTTGTTATGTCATAATATTTGATAAATATTATGATGACCATTTTTCTTAAAGATAATGAAAATTATGTCGGAGATGAAAGGATAAGAGAACTCGGAGGGACTCCACTTTCACGAGACGATGATGGGAATGATAATGAAAATGGAGACAACAACGATAATGACGATAATGACGATAGTCTGAATACATCTCTATCAAACAATGAAAACTTACTAGGGATAGATCAAGATGGAGGTTATTTGCATATAGTTGGAGAGGTTAAAAATGGGGGTGTCCAGATCAATTGATTTTGTTAAAGCTACAGGAACATCTTACTATGTAACTAAAGATGTGATAGGGACTGATTTCACATAAACTGACCCAAGCACGCTAGAACCACTGGAAACTTGAGAGTAAAAACGATCAATCCTGCTACCGAGGATCTTATTGCTGAATACGATAACATTACGAAGGAAGATATAAACAATCGCGTTGCAAAGGCAAAGCATGCCTCCGCAGAATGAAAAAAGAATTATCATACAAGAGCAGAAATTCTGCATAAAGTTGCAGACGGATTTAGTAAAAACAACTCTAATCTAGCAAAGATTGCAACAACCGAGCTGTTACTCAGTTAGTGTGGCAAATGCGGCAGATGTGGCGAAGAATAGCCGTCAGATGGAATTGGAATTGGAATGGACACGAATAATGTGTTACAAACTAGACTTGAAGAAATAAGCGAATATTCGCCGGCGACTCAGGAAGAGATGAAATGAAAAGAGGGGTGTCTTAACTATCTTAACTGTCTTTACTTCTTGTATTGTTTTTTTAAATATATTTACTCTTACTCACTCTCATAATATAGATATAAAATTAACAATATTTTCACCCTTTTTGAGTCAAGACAGTTAACCCTATATTCGAGAAGAAATTAGTAAGTAACTGTAGAGGTAGTAATAGTATGATGCTTAAAGATAAAGTAGCAGTCATTTATGGGGCAACAGGTGCAATAGGATCAACAGCCGCTCATGCGTTTGCACGAGAAGGCGCCAGAGTTTTTCTCACTGGCCGGTCAACATCAAAACTCAATAAAGTCGCACAGGAAATTTCATCCGCTAGTTTGAGTGCTGAGGTATCCGAAGTCGACGCACTAGATGAGCAGGGAGTTAATGACCACTTAGAGAAGACTTTTGAAAAGACAGGGCACATCGATATTTCATTTAACGCCTTTGGAATTCCCATCCAGGGAATCGAAGGAATTCCGCTCCTAGAACTTCCCACTGAACGTTTTCTTCTTCCTGTATCAAGCTACACCAAATCACATTTCATAACGGCCAAAGCTGCCGCGAGGTTCATGATCCGAAGGAAATCTGGAGTTATCCTTTTCATTACGCCAAGCCCGGCCCGTCTCGCTGCGCCTCTTGTGGGCGGAATGGCGCTAGCATGGGCCTCAATGGAAGCTTTATCAAGAAATCTTTCAATGGAACTCGCTTCATCGGGTCTCCGGACAGTATGTGTTCGAACCACTGGTTTGCCTGAAACAGAGACAATCACTATCTCGTATGGGCTCCAGGGGCAGGCTTCAGGTATGACTCGCGAGCAGCTTCAAGCGTCCATGGAGAGCATGACTCATACGAAGAGATTAACGACGCTCGCGGAGCTAGCCAATGCGCTCGTCTTTGCCTCCGCTGACCAATCGAGCGGGATGACAGGGGCGGTGCTCAATTTGACCGGAGGAATGATCTCGGATTGAGCCAAACTCCAATAAAGCTAGCGAGGTCAGAATAGGCTTTTTCCTTGAAACCCTGAAGCAGGAATTTCGCTATGTCTAAAGCAGAGCTGCTGGAGTTAACAAGCTAAATGTATTCATTCTCGAATAAGTGAATATACAATACAATCATTATTTGGTCATTATTTGTCACCTAAGATGAACTTTCATAGCTTATGCAAAAAGAACAGTAAAGGGCCAATCGGAAACTGTTCTTTAATAGAATACATATGATATCATATGCATACTAGGATGAAGATTGGCATAATTCTACCTCACGTAGGTCCCCAGGCAGGTATTCTATCGACTCTTTTTCTAATGATCTAGACACATAGAAGCCATTTTAATACGTGCCTGCTATCCGGATCTGTTGACCCGAATGTAGTGAATTAGTAATGATATTGATGTGATTTGCTTGAGCAAATATTTTTCTTTATGTATGGAACAAGACCAGAGAGAAATAAAACTAAAGAGTGATATTGGTAGAGGCTAGAGGCTAGTATGCCGCTGTCATCTGGATTTGAACTACTGGTTGGTTGAGCTCCCTTTTGTTGCATTCAAGATTAATTGAGCAATTTCTTCAGGATGTGAAACAGGAGATGCGTGGCTAGAGTTGATTGATAAAGTGGTAGCATTCATTTGTTTTGCAAATAGACGTTCTGCATCAGGAGGAATCATGTGATCGCCCTCTGAAATCTGA
>JAATVR010000100.1 GCA_014523665.1 Nitrososphaerales archaeon TH526 | reverse complement strand
CTGTATCTAAGGGAGCATACAACATCTCTTAAGTAGTGAGTTGCTCAGAATAAGTCATCATGCAAAATGCTCCCGGGCTAATTTTCATCGTGGCAGAGTTGGTAAAGCACCTTGTTAACTTGCTATTTGTCAATGCTCTATTCATATTCGTTCTTCGCAAAAGAACAAAATCAGGAGCAGAGTACAATATCAAGTTAATTGGACAGCCGACTAACTACTTTAAATTAACAGGAGATGATTTCGATGAGTTTGTCAACTATAGATGCTGGCAAGCGCCGGGCCGCTTCAATCTCATGACGGACGGTTTTAATGGATGACCGAAGAGCCCGCGCGGCGCTCAAAGGATCAGTCGTGGTCATTTTGGGTCTATTTGTTACTGTCTGAATAATGGCTAGTTGTCATCGTTACCGTTATCTTCTGAGCCAACTCCGGTCGATTCTTCTTGTTCCTCTGATGTGCATTTGCCGGTTCCCATTTTGGAGTCCGGCGGAACGGCAAATACATAGAATGTAACAATTGGACTATAGATTAATGCAATAACTAAAATTGATGGAATCACAAAAATCAAAGGCTTACTGAACATCAAAAATGATGTAAACAAGAACATTTTTGAGTGCCTTACTTTACTATCATCAGTAACTGCAATCACAAAAAGGATAAAGGTAGGACAGATAGTGACTTGTAATTCATATCGTAATCCATTACTTCTGGCAAAAATAGTCTCTACCTTGGATGTTATTAGTCATGGTAGATCAGAATTGGGAATCGGAGCAGGCTGGTATGGACGAGAATATGAATCCTACCGATACGAATTTCCATCTCATGCTACAAGAATTAGTCAGCTGGATGAAGCATTAGCAATAATCAAGGCGATGTGGAGTAATGAAAGTTCGGCTTCCTTTGAAGGTAAGTATTATAGGATAATGGATGCAATATGTAATCCAAAGCCAATTCAAAAGCCCCCTCTATTATCATGATTGGAGGCTCTGGCGAATGAAGTTGCTTCATTGTCCAGAGTACCTGGACCAATAACTCAGTGATTATTTCTCTTAGAATTCTTTATATCCATCTTGTCTGTCCTTGAAACTGGGTAGATGATTCCGGGCCCAAGAAAGGACCCAAGAAAGACTTAATATAACAATTATTATATCTTCTTTACACAATGCAGGATCTTAACACTGCATCATCAAAGATTTTACTTATTACTTCTTATGAGCTCAAACTGCTATTGCGAGGGTTTTTATTACCTGCATGTTTAGGTGCTTTACTTGCGTATATCATAATATTTTTTATCGATGTCGAAAGAAGTGGGGCTTTTAATACCATACCTATGACAGTAGTGCCTATAGTTGGTACAATAATTGTGCTAAAGTTGCTCTTATACACAAAACTGGAAAAAACAGAAATTCATAGATTTAGATTCATTTTTCTAACACTAATATGTTTGTCAATTGGAGGACTAATTTATATTTATTACCAATTTTTCGCAGGAATACCTGCCCCTTTTCCATCAATAGCGGACTTCTTTTATCTGCCGGCAGCGGTGTTTCTTTCATTTCATCTATTTAGTATCCTTCGTTTAAAGAGGAATATTATGAAAGCTAATTCATTTGTTTACCTAGGTATTTTGGCTTGCATTTTTCCCATTTACCTATTAGGTGATGCCATTTACAATTACGAGCTGTATTACCCAGATTCCCCAATAGAGTTTGTCACTAATGCGGCGTATTATATTAGTGACGCTGTACTTATCTTTCCTTGTATACCTATCATATTATATACACCAAAAAATGATCCATTTATTTTTCATTGGCTGCTAATAGCATTGTCTGTTTTCGTAATAGCTGCAACAGATATGGCCTATAATTTTAGTGCATTAAATGATGAATTAATTCAGAATACTGAATGGTTGTGGTCTTTTTTCTATACTTTTGCATATATTCTTTTGATTGCGTCAATAATATGGTTTAGTAAGTTAAAACAAATGCTTGAGTATAAGAAATTCTCTGAAAGTTTAAAAAATGAACAGGAGATGGGCTTAGATCGTAATAATTCAGCAAACGATTTTGCAGAAGAATTCGAGGATTTAAATGAAACTTTAAGGGCTATGAAAAATATAACGGAAAAAGCTGAAGAACAGGTTGATATTTTAATTCCTCAATATATCATCTCAAACAAGGAAATAATTAATTTTATCAATGTTTTGGTTGAATTGAAAAGAAAAAAGAAATCATTAAACGTACGCATTCTTTTACCTTCTACTAAGTTCGAAGAAAAGGAGAAGATTCCATCAAACACCTCTTATCCATCAATAGAGGAATCGCCAGCAATGTCAATTAAATATTTTAACAGTCCCTTGAACTCAAATGAGATTGTCTCAATTTTGGATACAGATAACATGTATTTCCTGGGTCTTGGATCAGAAAATACAAGTTATCAGAATCGGTTTCTTATCCAGCATGTAAACAATGAATCGAAGACGCAAGCCTATGGCGTGTTATTCGAAAGAATGTGGCTGCTAGAAAAATCCCTAGATTTTGGGCAGATCTCCAAATAAAATGTCTTGATATAATAATTGACAACTTTCAAGTTATTTTAGGCGGGCCCAACCAAAGAACAAAAAGAAATGATAAAAGATGCAGATGAAGAATACCAAAAGAGTTTGCATCATATGCACAGCATCAGACTCCTTCAATCACTGAAATGCAGGCATTATCTAGTGAAGGTAAAACGGTATCTATTGATTCAGCTAATCAAATGAAGTATATAGCCAATACGATGAAAACCTGTACCGAACATATCTACTCAAAAACCTTGAAATGCCTGGATTTTATGAAAGCATGGAATCATACACTAGGGTCATTTATTCAGAATAATTCAATGAATATGATAGAAATCCCACTAGGACTAATGCCGTAATGGGAGGGCGTTGGGGTATAACAATAAGGTCATAATCGGGGCACTTGTATTAATTCCGGCTTTGACGATAATACCGACTGTATCCTTGTTTTTTGGTTATGGAAATCCAGGCTACCATCAGTTACCACAGGTTGCTATTCATCACTGCGTTAAGGACTGCAGTCGAGAATGGTGAAGGGATGCTAGACAAGGAAGCGATTAGGCATGATGATTTATTCATTTGTTTCTAATGTCACTACTATTCTGGCATTGAGAAATAGGCAAGAAAAACTTATCTAAATGATTTGTGTTCTAGTGCCATGTTCGCGACCTTAGCCCTGGCGTTAGTGATAGCATTATCATCAGTTACCATTCTGTTATTTGTGGGAGAAGAACCGAATCAGCATGACGCTTATGCTCAAAACCAAACACAAGCACCAACCAACTTCACCAAGTTATTCTCAACCGAAGAAGAGTTCCAACTATGCGGCGAAGATACTGCGTCTGATCTACAGTGCGTTCCAGTAATAAACGTCCTTTATGAGGATCCTACTCTTTTGGTATTGCAGTCTGACTATATCGATATAATCTGGAAGGGAGTGGCAAATGCACAGAAAGAAGGTTATAAGATTGACTCGATGACATCCTACGCTGCCAGTGGTGTTCTGACTGATAGTCCACAGAGAATAAACCTGCTTGTCGCAATGTCAAAGTGAGAAAGCGTTATACATTTCGAATGTCACTGCAGTTCTGGCATTAGCCTGCTTTAATACACAATCT
>JAATVR010000099.1 GCA_014523665.1 Nitrososphaerales archaeon TH526 | reverse complement strand
CAGAAGGCAGGGGAAAAGAGCCAATATTTCATATCATATCTGGCACGTCAATAGGCGCGATAAATGCTACTTTATTGGTAAGCTATGTAAAGGAAAATAAAACATGGGAAGGATCTGGTGAAAGGCTTGTCGAGTTTTGGGAATATCTTTCCACACAACCATCCGTTGAGAGCATTCCCTATTTTACATCTTATTGGGATTCTTGGCGTAGATTAGATAGACGAATTGCTTCAGGGGAATCTGCTAGAAGATATTATAGCACTAAGGAATTTATTTTGAAGGGAGTTCCCAACGTGTTTGTACCGAGGACGCCTTCCTTAGATACTAGGTTTTTTGATCCATCAAATACGTGGTATATCTATGACAACAGACCATTAAAAGAAAGCCTGGAAAAATTTGCAAAATTTCCAATTTCCACAAGCTTCGAAAAAGGTGAACCGAGACTCTTGCTAGTTGCTGTGGATGTACAAGAGCTCACTCCTGTGGTCTTTGATAGCTACGAAAAGGAGGATGGAACGAGAATGTCAGAATACGGGAGATACGGAAGAGTGAAATCTGATCGTTCTGAGAAAGATCAGGAGAATATTGAGGGGTTTGAACATGTGATAAGATACGACGATGGTATTAAGTCAGACTTCGTCTTAGCAAGCTGTTCAGTTCCGATAAATTATGACTATACCAGGCTAAATGTGGAAACCCGAGTCTTGACTGGAGGAGGGCAAAGCGACAATGAAAATACTGGAGGTAATAATAGGCCTTCTTCTTCTTCTTCGAACAGCAACACCAGTTTACGCAGTTTCTGGGATGGTGGACTATTAGCTAATACGCCACTAAGACAGACTGTACTCGCTCATAGGGAATATTGGCACAGAGTGAGGAAAGAAGAGAACATACCCAGACTGAGGTACGGCATAATAAACCTTCATCCAGCTAAACAAGAATATCTTCCTTCAGACTATGATGGTGTTGTTGACAGAAAGAATGACATCATATTCCATGACAGAACAGCATTTGATGAAAATGTTGCAGTTTTATTGTCTGATTTTATAAGGCTAGCCAAGTCTCTAATTAAATTGGCCAAAGAGAATGGTGTGAGCGAGGATGCGCTTCAAAAGATTGTGAACGAAGAAACCAGGGCCGTTTATCTTGCCACTGGCAAGCATTGGAGGTTTGAGGATTTAATTAAGGCTAACGTAGATGTTGATTTTGTTGTTCGTTTGGAGCGAAAGAATGACAGTCATACTATTTCAAACAAGACATTCGACTTTTCAAAAACTACAATCCAACAGCTAATTCAAGATGGATACAACGAAACTAAGGAACAGATGAAAGAAGTAGTTGCCAGGGTAAGAAGAGAATTGTCTGGCAGTTAGTCGCATAGAATATTTATCTATTGAGACATTTTCGCTCCTTTGGTTTGGCGAGCGCAAATTCGATAGTCAACATAGTAGAATCTTTTCAATCGCCTATTGCACGTTCAAAAGTATTACAAGCGTTAAATATATCTGACCTCTCTACTAATTTCCGCCGATGTTCTCAGAATCATAATGCCCATCATTGTTTCTTTGCCATAACTTTGATCCTCTATCCCTTGTATCCTTCCTACCTCATATCCGTCTTCCGTTTGGTTACTTGAACATCCGTCATTCGATGTTAATGTATTAGTAATCGCCTGATTATAGAATATCATAATTGAGGTAATTGTGGTTAGGATGGCTATACTTACAATAACATTTGGTATTTGGATTAACAGCTACTATTTATCACGAGGAGGAAACCATTAAAATAATGGTGCGCGAAACTATTGACGCATATTTTAGTCCCAAAACTAGGGATTAATTTAGACAATTTGTTCTCATGGTGAGTACTTTAGCGATTAGATTCGCGAAACTAAAAATTTGGTTTGATTTTTCAATCTTACTTAGCTAATGATTGCTATGATTAGAGTGCATATCTATGTTGGTTCACACTGGTAATGGGCTTAGTCCAAAAATACGAAAATAAAATATTAGTATGACGTTTGTTCGACCAAGGTTCTCGCTCCTTCAGTGCACTCGACCCGATCAATAAATTATTTAAATTGGATACTACTTTAGTGATGCGAAAGGTAATCCTGCCTTCTCCATTTTACCATCCACTCAAACCTGTGTCGTGGGCTTAGCCTTGCCTGGCTGTCGAGTATGAACTGAAACCTTAAGAGATCCAACTCTATTAATTCTCAGTGACGTTCGCTAGAAATTTGTATATCACATAGCCGGTGACATATTCGTCTGCAGAGGAAGGAATCCAAGTAGCTGATGTCAAAAGAATGTATAATCCTGCGGGCAAGCTAATTCTAAATGTACTTGCATCTTCTTCTGTAGCATTTAGCACACCAACGGAAGTGCCATTGATCGCGTAGGCCGATACATCCAGAGTATCAGGTGGCAAGGTCCTAGGAGTTCCCACCACAACGAACTGCGAACACGTATCTTTAATTACTTCTACAGCCTCAGCTGGGAGATCTGAACTAATATTCTCTGGAAGAATGTCAAGATTGCTAAACGTTTCACCTTCTCTATATTTGGATTGCGACAGCTCTCCTTGATAAGTTCTATCTCCATAGATCACAAACATGTTAGGTGGAAGAACGTCCTCTTTTGCAGAAGGAAGAGTAACATTACTCTTCATTGACTCGCAGTGGGTAGTATCCAAACTACTCCTAGGATTAGATTCGGTTTCTTCTTGTGCTAATGCAGCCGACAACAAGCCAACTGGTCCAGAAGTGAACAAGCAAAGGGAACTGAAGAGTAGCACCAGTGAAGTCTTGTTTTCGAAGCGTCTCAGCACCAAATAATGTTCTTTCAAATTCAAAGCAAAGTAATACATATTCTCATTTCTTAAAAGATTATCTAGAATATTAATAATGCTGAGAGCAATTGCGGGAACTAGCACAGACTTGAGCACCTCCTACATATTATTCGGAGTGAAACTAGCGATTAATCGGAGTGAAACTAGCGATAAATCAATGATGTTTTCTGTGATACTAGTTAGAGAGAAAAATACCTCGCAAAGTAGGGGGAAATAAAAATTGACATACCAAGCACAATTCTTCCTTTGTAATATCTTTCCATAATACTATACTAATGATGCTAAAGTGAAAGTTGGGCACCAGCCACTAGGGTTGAGCATTGTTTTTATGCCTAATCAAAATGGAGATGTCGAAATGTAAGTTTTGTACAGTACTATTGCAGGATTCATATCCGTATGGGCGATTTCAGGATTGTTGGTACTTGTTGACTAAGTTTCTTGAAGCCCTGCTTGGGACATTTTTTTTTCGGTAATCGGAGTATCGCTTGGTATCAATGACCCAGCATTAGCTCAATATGTAGGTTTCAGGCTTCACTTGCCCACAGGCACTGTGGCCGATAACGT
>JAATVR010000760.1 GCA_014523665.1 Nitrososphaerales archaeon TH526 | reverse complement strand
AAGGATATGCAGCGTCTCATTACTCATAAAGAAGTTTGAGTTCCAGAGCTGCGGGCTATTGAAAAGTCGTCTTTGATAGAACGCAGATTCTGAATTCTTCAGTGTAGTATCATATCGATTAATGTAGTTATCAGCCTTAATGGATTCAATATATTCATATTGCTTCATTTTGTTTATAGCAGACATCTGCAGGGAATCAAGCATACCTATTGCTTCCACAATGGTATGCAAGTGTATAGTTGGATCACCACCAACCCAGTTTGTGTTATGACACCCTTCCATCCTAAGCTGCCAAATCATCAGTGCTAGTAGATATGGTGTTATGGGAATGCCATTATCCTTGTCTGTACTAATGTCTCCGTTTTGACAAAATGAGCATCTCATATTGCAACTAGTAAAGAAAATTGTGCCCGATCCCATGGTGCCCCTGAATACAATCTCTTCTCCGCGATGATGAAAATAGCTGCTTACTTTAGAAGTAGATTCTAACTGACAAGTTCCGTGTTTTTTTGCTTCTCCAGATTCAGCTCCAACTGATTGAACAGATCGATCAATCTGGCAATTCCAACGACAGAAATTGCAATGTTTCAACATGCGCTTGGTAAGCTCGATATTCAGATCCATAAGGGATTTTTTCCCACTATCCAAATTGCATGTTACGTCGTATTTTTCCGACCTTACTTTTTCCAGGTTTCCAGAAAAATCTCAGTAAGGTTTCTATGTTCTTCCCACAGCCTTTCCTCAGTTGCTGCAGTTAAATCTGTAATGTTACAAAGTATAGATTTAGAAATGAGGTACTTTGCTGGCATACGGTTTGTTGATACGGCTAAATACCATGACAGATCATTGCCGTCGTCCTTAAGCTGTTTCCATATATCTAATGATTTAAACTTACTACTTTGCTTTTTAAGTACGGGAGACGGCGATAACATAGTCAGTACTATCTATATTTTTTCGGATATTTAAGTTCCATACTATGTAGTTAGGGAGTTTAGTTTCTCATCTACTTTCATGAATTGCAATAGGTCAAACAAACATCACAAGTGCATGAAGTCAGGTTCTTTGGTTTGAGTATCAAATATCGCAGCAGTCACACCAGATTCGAAAAACCAACCATTTGCCGTTCCAGGATTAACAATTAAAGTTTTTCCAACTTTTTTATTTTGAATTCTGTGTGTATGACCACAAACAACCACATCATATTTGCCACATTGTATTAGTGATTCTTTTCTTTTAGAGTTAGTTCCATGATATACTGCAAATATCAAATTATCCTGCTCTATCTCGCAGAATTCACCTTTAAGTTGTCCTCCTATGTTGTCAAAAGCGTCAGTTAATTCATTTACCTATAAATCGTTGTTCCCTAGCACTCCGATTAGTTTCATTCCATCAAAAGCCTCTACCGCTTCTGGGCTTACTATATCTCCAGCATGAATTACAACTCTGACTAGTTTTTCATTGAATGATATGATAGCCTTTTGGATATTTTGGATATTGTCATGGGTATCTGAAATCAATCCAATTTTCATTGCATGTACTAGCATTGACTTGAAATTCCTTCATTTGTAGCTTTTGGGGACTGATCAAGATAGTTGTCAAGAAGCTTCTTCGTATTTGAATCAAGCTAATCCAGCTCATAGTTATCATCCTCCGATACTCTGGCCTTCCATATTCTGATAAAGGAGGGATTAGCTCCACATTAAAAGCAAAGGCTAGATTTGCTACTAAATTAAATAAATATAAGTTATAAAAAAGATGGAGCAGCGTCCATTTGTATCTAATCTATTGCTTTTTCCATATGCATAATTCTGCTCTATCTACCGATACAGAGGCCGCTTGGATTACTTATACCGCAGTTATTTTCATTATATTGGTTAGAGTTAATGTTTAGCGGTAGTCCGTTGGCATTATTGATATCTACTGCGTTCTGTAATACATTGTTGGTATTTTATTGTATTATCAGAGCTCTGTTCATCTAGGAACACCCCATCTTGACTTCCATGTATATTGTTCATATCCATACTAGAACTCTTTGTATTAACAAACGTAATGCCTGCCAATTGGTTACCGCTAATAAGATTTGATGTTATTTTTGATCCGCTGTTTGAATGTGATGCTATGCCAAGGTGATTATTTTTGATCATGTTCTGTTGTACTTCTACATTATCAGCTCCTGTCATAGATACTGCGATTTGATTATTTTCTAATATTGTAGAATCTAACTTTATAGTAGTGAGCTGTTTATAGAAATATTGTAGGCTTCAACTACTGATTTCCAGGTACTTT
>JAATVR010000759.1 GCA_014523665.1 Nitrososphaerales archaeon TH526 | reverse complement strand
GCATTAGCTATTGAACCTATCAATGTCGGTGTACTAATTAAAAAGGGTATAGTTCTTACTCGTCTGCATAAATCAACTCAAGCTTTAGAGAGCTTTGATAAGGCCTTAGCACGTGAACCAAACAACGTTGATGGGCTAATCGGTAAAGGTACTGTGCTTAACAATCAACTAAGTTATGCGCAAGCCCTAGACTGTTTTGATAAAGCATTAGAGCTTGAACCTAATAATGTCTCAGTACTAATTCAAAAAGGCACAGTTCTACTCAATACCTCTAGATTTTATGAGGCTTTACAAATCTTTGGTAAGACATTAATAATAGAGCCTAATAATGTCGAAGCGCTAGTAAAAAAGGGAATTGCTCTTACTCGATTGCGTGAAATCCCTCAAGCCCTAGACTGTTTTGATAAAGCGTTAGAGCTTGATCCTAATAATGTCCTTGCACTTCAATGGAAGAGCAATTATTTATTTCGTTTACGTAGATTTGATGAAGCTTTAGAGTACGTAGATAAGACTTTGGCCATAGAACCGGACAATCTGAATGCTATGATTATGAAAGCAAACACGTTAGCCGCTGCGAATAGGAAATATGAAAAGGCCATGTCACTTATCAAGAAAGTATTGTCTATTGTGCCAGACGATTCACGTGCTATACTAGTAGAAGGCTTTATTTTATTTAAGTCAAACAAGTACGATGATGCATTGTCTAGGTTTGATCATATATTACAGAGAAACGAATTCAACATTGATGCTTGGTACTACAAAGGAGCTGTAAAGACTGCCGTGAAAGACTACGATGACGCTCTTAGGTGTTATGAAGAAGCAATAGAAATTAACCCGAAATTTGCAGAGGCCTATAACGCAAAAGCTGATGTGCTATTTAGGAAGAAAGAAAAACAAAAGGCCATTGATGAAGTGAAAAAGGCAATAGAAATTGATCCTGCTCTTGCATCTGCCCCTGAGAATCTTACAAAACTCATTGTATCTACTGAAAATCAAAGACACGAATTCATGCATTTTTGGATAAACCCAAGAAAAAGGCTGGTGGTTCCAATTATACTAGGATTATTTGCGACCAGTTTGATAATTTATTCACTATATACCGGTTACGAAATTACGAGCACCACGGATGAAATTACAGAAGGCAAGAATGCGACAACAACTACAGTTACATCGCGTGAGCACAAGATTCCAGATAGCTATCTAATTATTCTGGGTCTAATACTGGTAATATTGTTAGCACCAGAGATAAGAATGGCAAAAGTGGGGCCAGTGGAATTCGAATTGGCAAGGGATCCATTGCCAATTAATATTTGAAGTTGGATTCTAAACATGAGCTCTGAATTATTTCTACAGCTCAATTGCAGCAGATATGTATAGCAGCAAATATTTACAGCAGATAGAGAACTAATATACGCCAAATGTTTATGGACAGCGAATAATGGATTACCTTGTCTATCTTACATAAGTCAAAGTTAGTAGGCGGAAGAAGATCTTTATAAATTGGTTTTTATACCATATGACTAATTAGCTATGGCGGAATACATACCCGTTGTTGTTCAATTAGGCACTAAGATAGTAGACTATTTCCAGAGGAAACATGAGCAAAGGGACGCGATAGAAAATATTGACCGACGAACTGTGGGCAAATATATATCCGGACCCTTGGTTGAGATGCATGGTGCATTGGTAAGAGTTCATACGGTCTTTGTTTAGAAAACACTAAACATAGGTCATACCTTATAACCTAAAACACTCGTAAGGAAATTAGAATTGATGGGACGCATAGTGGCAACGTAGGTGTATAAAATGAGGTTCTTCGCTCGAATGTAAGATGATTTCATAGATCCAAGAGAGTACTACCAAGGTCGAGGCACTAGGACATGACTTTATACGATCCATTACACCTTACGTACATGAGAATTTGATAAGGCTTGACTACCTCCTCACACTGATGTTGAAGGTGTAGGTTAAATCATTAAACCTTTGCCAAAGCTCTGCCTTTGTTGCATACCTTGTTTTCGACTCCATAGAAACCATGAAACAATTTTATAACATCGCAGATTTCCAATCCCGTATATCAAAATACCCTGCTAGTACAGTAGTATATCCACATATTTTCAAGAAAGTGGCCGTCTTCCTAGGTGGAACTGGACCGTGTATAGAGGGATCCACTGACATCCATGTATTTCGCCTAGTATCCACGTTCTTTTAGATCCGGAATGCTTACATTCACAAGCTGGAAGTTATCTTTTACGTTCACTCATGTATAACTATTGTTGGCTTGTGCAGATTTATAATATTGTTGGCCGCTTCTACAAGGTATTGATCCTCATTGGTATTTTGTTTTTTGATGTCTTCAATAAGCTTTCGTAGTTCATCGCTGCCGCCGACTTCAAAAACCCTTTCTAGTGCGTTATCTATAATATTCTTGGCCACTTCTACAAGGTATTGATCCTCAATGGTATTCTGCTCTTTGATATCATCAATAAGTTTTTGTAGTTCAATGCAAGCTTTACCTATATTATTATTATTTTTCTCCTTTTCGACTTCAAAAACCCTTTCTAGTCCGTCATCAATGCCTTTCTTAATTAGTTGGTCTATTGTATCGTAGGAAAAATCAAATATTTTATCTGAAATTGTGTTACCATCATCTGCACGCTGTATCTTTATCTTTTCGTTGAGTTCAAATCTATGTTTTAAGAGATGCCAATAAGGTCTCTCTTCCCCTTTACGCGTAGTAGTTTTTTTCGATTTATAATCTAGGATATTATCAACTATTAAGACCTTATCCTTATAGTATTTTTTCAATTCATCTTTATATTTTTTTTCATTAACCTTGTCTGCTGATTCATTAATTTTATCAAGAGATTTAATTGCGAGACCTGTCATTTGAGTGACAAAATCCTTGTAATCATCAATAACCTTCCCCATTTTTAGATCATATTCGGTCTTATCATGGAATCTTATGTCATTTTCCCTATCTTTGGTCATATCACAATCATATAGTGATGGTACATGGGCTCCAGCTTCTTCGAAAGGATGTAAATTTACTATACAAACATCAACATTTGGAATCTTTGGTTTATTTTCAATCCAATCTTTCCATGTCGCGTATGTAAGTATTTCTTTTTCAGAATCTAG
Organism: Nitrososphaerales archaeon TH526; assembly: GCA_014523665.1. Lineage (GTDB taxonomy): Archaea > Thermoproteota > Nitrososphaeria > Nitrososphaerales > Nitrososphaeraceae > TH5896. Next base: position 4,273 of record JAATVR010000759.1, on the reverse strand, counting down.
TTTTAATGCTTCCTTCCAAAATAAAGTATGTTCACTTATAAGTTCTCTTAGCGGTGTGTTGCTAACTATTCCTCCATCCCAATACTTGCGTTCATTTATCTCCTCATAAGCAAAATTCTTTGGCACTGCAGCACTTGCAATAACATGCTTTAAAGAAATACCCTCTTCATCATCTTTTTTTTCATAACTATCAGATGTTTTGGTTTCTGCGTTTTCTAAATCAGCACTAACTTTTTTTTCATAACTATCAAATGTTTTAGTCTTTGCGTCTTGTATATTAACACTAACTAGAAGTAGTCTTGGTTCACTATTTTTTTGATATCTGTTTTTATTATTTGTCCATTACTTAATTTTTTTGCAAACTTTTCTATGCTACTTCTCAAGGGATTGTTACTATATTGATGCCATGATGCTAACGGTGTATAATCAAAGAATTTGTTAAACATTGGTGTTGCAAAGGGAAATAAAAACTGCGGGCTGAACACGTTTTGCTCTCCAAATGCTAGAGACCTTCTAGTGGATAGATACCTTCTAAAAGCCTCGCATGATGGTATGTTAAAAAAAGGAAAAAAATTTCGCCAATTATCCCAAGAAGACTTTAAAAATGGCGTCCAGAGTCTAAAATAGTCAATTGTCGAAGACACATATCTCCAAAAATCGATGAGTTTTTCTGGGGAACCCTCCCAATATCTCAAATTACTAGATTCCTTGCCATCGAATTCTTCTTTTCTATCTAAAATGTGGCTTACAATTATTGAAGCATTTATTGCACCAATGGAAGTCCCTGCAATGATGTCAAAGATGTTTTCATTCTTATCATGAATGTCTTTTTTAATCCAATGATAAAGCACGTGAAATACGCCAGCCTCGTAAGCGCCAAGGGACCCTCCCCCTTGAAAAACCAGAGCTCTGTGATTTAGGTGTAATGATATCAGGCATTGTTTCATACTTATGAGCATCTTATTCATTAACTTTAGTGCTATGCACGTAGAATTAGTTATGAACAATGCTTATTTTTTCCGCATGATATTCAGTCAGATCTTCTTAGAAGTTAGACAGTGGGATAAATCATATTATAATTGCATTGAATATCTTTGAACACTAATTGAACGCCCGTAAGGCAAATTCATTGTGAACATTCGTTCGATGGAGTTGTTCAAAATTACTCGTACAATGATACTCAAAGTAAAAATTACTGAAATTTTATTTTACTAATATCGAAATAGAGTAAGTTCTCTGAACAGCGTAACAAAATGCATTTTATTAAGGAATTATTTATGTAGGAGAGAAGGGGTTATTAGCCTATGCAATCTGATTGCAGTAAAACCCCTATGTCCAGTCTTAGTACAGAAAATAGACCGAACAGCCAGCCAGATCAATGACTGCTGTATCCGATCGTATCAGACCAACTTCATCCACTGGTTCAGAGAGCAGAGGGTGTAACTGCGAAATGCCAGGCGGAAAGTGCTCATGTGAAGCTCCAATGACTCCTCCTGTTCGTAGTTTTGTCTATGCTTTGGGGAGGATCGAGCCTCGATTTCCTCGATTAGATGTAGAAAAGGAGTTTGTGCAGGCAACAGGTAGGGCTGATGTAATTGGGCTAACAGATAGAGAGACACTTCGTTCAGTCCTTTCTAAGCGTGAAAACCGTTATTTGGTGCGACAAATGTGTTGGGTTTTCACAATAGAAGGACTTGAGACTTACATCCTAAAACCAAGCGATCCTTCAGATTATGATCTGCTGATCGAAAGCTTGCGTCCTGCACCGCGTCCAACTGACATCGATGTTATCATAGGCCTTAGAGGACCAATTGCTCCACAAGATATGTGCAGAGGCCTTGCAGTCCCCATTGTCATCTTAGACCAATTATATTCATTTGATATTGACGGACTCATAAAGTCTTTACCAAGACCAGAGAGGATGGATACTAATAAATTCAAGCATGCAGCAGAGGAACTGTTTTATAGGATCATACAAATGGCTGATAACACTGGAGGAACCGATGAGCATCGAGCCTTAAACTATTTGGCAGTACGCTATCAAGAAATCTACAAAAGGACTGAGGAAGCCTTCGCAGCAAACTCTTCGTTGACGAGTGTAGAGATTAAACCTTCTCGTCTCAGTGGAGTGCGTAAGATCTTTGATGTAATATTTTCCTTCACAAATAGGCAAACCGATGTCATTGAGAAGTATTTTGTACGTGTAGATGTAACAGAAGAGTTTCCGTTCTTGGTAACAAAAATGTCTTCCTACTATGACCGATGATGACTAGGATTTAGATAGAGTGAACGAATGGGACCCCCAGAATTTAGTGCAGAAGCTACGATTTACCAGTCACCACATCATTATCCTGGAACAGCAGCCTCATATACTGGAGTTTCGCGTCGCATATCTTATATTTTTCATGAGAGTGGTCATCAAGTTGCCTCAATACTTCGATAATGTCAATGGTGTCAATGATTTTGAGGGATTGGATATAATAGTATGACGTTGCCAGGGTTCAATGCACAGATCGCAATTTACAAGTCACCTAATCATTATCCTGGACGGCTAACCGAATCCGTTCTAGTTCACGACACTGACTCTAGTTTACTTGTCCATCTTGCACCGAGCTGTCAGGCGGGCCAGACGCCTTGTGGTACAGAATGTTGTGATGACGCCAGCCAGACCTGTTGTCAAATGGTAGGCGAATGTTATCCAAAAGGTTCAACACCTTGCAGCTGGGATATCTGCTGTCCTCCCGGTGAGATTTGTTGTGGTCAAGGTGATCGCTGCTGCCCGGACACCGGCCAGCATCCAACTGCAGTATGTTGTGGTACGTCTATCTGCTGCCCTCGCGGTGAGTCGTGTTGTAATGCTCCCCCCGCCCCACATTGCTGTGAAACTGGATATTGCAATCCTAATGGCGGTGACTGCTGTACACCTGAACATCCAATACCTTGTCCAGGTCACCTAGGAGGACCTTTCTGTACTTGGCCCAATACCGAATGTTGCGAAGACGGTTCCTGCCCAGCTGGTTGGGTGTGTTGTAATTGGGATGGTTGGAAGTGCTGTCCACCAGGTGTGGTCTGTAATGATCCTCGTTGTTTTGATAGGTGCGAGCGCAATAAGATGCCTTGCGGTTCATTCTGTTGTGAACCGAATACTACATGTTGCGATCCATTCGGCGATCCGTATAATACGTTCTGTTGTACGCAGGATGAGGAATGTTGTCCTGGTATCGGTTGCTGTCCTTCTGGGAAATGTTGCCCTTCATCGGGGCGCTGCTGTGACCCCGGTGAGGAATGTTGTCCTGGTACGGGTTGTTGTCCAAAAGGGGGGGGGGAGGAATGGAGCTGTTGTGGTTATGGTACAGGATGCATTCCACCAACTAGTACATGCTGCGGCGGTCATATAGAATGTATACAAGGTGAGAAATGTTGTCATGATCAGAGATGCTGCTCAACAAATGACACATGTTGTGATGACGGAACATGTTCGAGGCCGGGTGAAGAATGCTGTGGTAATGCTGCTTGTAGACCAGGTCAGAAATGTTGTCCTGATGGTACGTGCTGTTATGGGGAATGTTGTCCTGGTATCGGTTGCTGTCCTTCCGGTCTGAAATGTTGTCCTGGAGAGGGGCTCTGCTGTGAAACAGTTGAAAAGTGTTGCGGTGAGCGCTGCTGTGCAACAGATGAAAAGTGTTGTCCTGATGGTAAGTGTAAATTAGAAGGTATGTGTTGTGATGACTCAGAATGTGGTAACGAAATGAAATGTTGCGACGATGGCAGGTGTGTCCCACTAAATGAAAGTTGTGGAATTAGTCACTGTCCACCAGGTTGGACCGCCTGCGATAATGGTACTTGCCACAAACCTGGTGATAATCCATGCTGTGGTGATGGCGAAGTTTGTTTTGGGTATGATTGTTGTCCTGATGGTACGTGTGGTCATTTTTGTAATGATGGTACGTGTCACGAATGTTGTCAAGACGAACACTGTGGATGTGGGCCAGGGTGTTGGTATACATGTTGTAATGGCAAATGTTGTGGACCGAATGAGGGATGTTGTCCTGATGGTACGTGTAGCATTAATTGTTGAATTAATAAGTTTCACAAAAGGGGGTTATATTGATAGCACAGAAGATCATGATTTGCTTAAATGACGAATTTCACTACTACTGCTCACCCGGTAATGGAGGCCCCCATCTAGAGTGGAGTGCTATTGACTGGTTTCAATCTTTCAGAGCATGAATTATTAGTTATAGCAGGTTCCCACTACAAGCGACGTTACTAT
>JAATVR010000758.1 GCA_014523665.1 Nitrososphaerales archaeon TH526 | reverse complement strand
TGACAATATCATTTACGTGAGACATCATATTTGTTACCGTATGACAGACATACTGTTAGAACATCAGAACCTATTGTTGGTATGAGAACTACACATTAGATAACATTCAAAAGGGGTCATTCCTGTTATCAAGTAAACTTGTTCTACTAGGAAAACTCAGTATTGGAAAACAAAGAGTTGCTTCCGATAAGTTATATACGGCGAATCCTCATCGATTTTATTAGTAAATGTAAACAAGGGAGGGCTACTGATATTTCCTGTGTTTAATGCATTAATAATATGGTAATTGTTGTGACACTTCGGCTAGGCCTGCTATTATTGTAGGCATATCACTGTTGGGTCTACTATGCAATACTTTGTAATTTTAACAATGTAAACATAAGGATGCTGTTTGTATTATCGAGGATCTAGAGCTTAAAAAGTGGATTAATTGAAGTATTATTATTTGATAAAATCGCTATTTAAAAAACAACCATTAAACTATCCAACTAATGCAAAAGAATCTATCATTTTTGTATTGTCGGAAGGTGATTTAGAAATGCAGATTCGTCTGCAATAAAAGTAAGAGTATATACCATATTCTCGTATTGCCCATACTCACATGGCTTCAAAAACTGTGCTCCTAATTCTTCTCAGTTCTGAAGGATTAGCTAAAAAGGGTCATTCTTTGGCTAGAATGTCATGTATACGTAAATGTGTACAGATTTCTGTGTTTTTACAATTTGTATACAACCATTGTATACAGACCCGCTTGTATACAGTCGTTCAGTAGAAATTCACGCTCAACATACTGAACGACCCAAATTGAACGGCATTGTTCAGAACACTTTTCAATAGTTTCCCTAGAGGGATTCGTTCAAGGCGTTCAATTAGCGTTCAATTAAGTTATATGCTAGAATTTTCATATACAAAAGCTCTATGTCGTCAGCAATTTTACCCCCTTAGACGATTTTCAGTTGTATGTTCCTACATCTGCGGTTCGAGTCTCTAGATTTAATGAATATTCGCATTCGACTGCGTCCTCGCTAATCATTCATGAGCCATCAGGGAGGTATAAGCTATCAATTGAATACGACTTGATTTAGGGGTGTTGAATATTGATTTTATATTAGGTGTGGATCAGTATTAGAATTATCATATTATACTGATAATACCGTAGTCACACTCGAATTAAAAACGACATTAAAGGAGCATGTTCAGCAAAGAGTAGCAATAACTAACGCTATTTTTTATGACTTTTTGCTATTCCTCTTTCTATTTTCTTTTGTATGTTGTCTATAGCCATGATTGTTCTGTATATCTGCTCTTTATCTTGGTGTTCTAGTTCATTCACTATATCCAGCCTTTCCTTGGCCAATAGACTAAGGATCTTATCCGCCTCATCCTTGAATAACTCAAGAGTTATTATCTCCGGCCGTGGAGTACCATTCAAATCATTTACACTACGAAAGGGAATACCTACACTTTCAAATAGATTTCCTATCTTCTTTATGTCTCCCTCGTCAACATGGATATCCTCCTTCGCGATTATACTAAAACCAGATTTATCGATATTTCGTAGTGTGAGAGACCTACCAGCCATAGAATACTCTAAGATTTTCGTCATTCTTTCAATACATCTTATTTCATCTGATTATTTCTTATTTGTGTATACTTCCAAATATGGTCAGTTTAGCCCTGACGTAGCCTCGTATTCAACAATCTCAGTTTGGAGTCATGATTTCTCAATTGGAGTAGAATATACAACATGGACCAAGATTCAAATTGAATGAGACGAAAGTAGTATTATTTGCCATTCGATCTTGTCAAAATCATGAGGAGCACGCATCGACATCCAATAAACAGGGTGCTTCACGCTGTTGGGTTATTGTTATATGCATCTGGGTTTTACATGCTAATCTCACATTTTACGGGTCAATATGACTTGCATCTGGTATCTATTCTAGCAATATGGTTTACAGCAATAGATTTGTTCATAGTTGGTCATGTAATTGAAGGTAATGTTGGAGCAATAACTTTGACGATACTAATTAAATATACCCGATTCAAACTTTTGACCAACTAGTCGCATCAGTATAAGACAACATTTCCGTATTATAGTTTTTTAATTAAACCCTGGATTGATTGCAATGAACGTTGCGTAATATCTTTGTCTAGTGATCCTTCCATGTTCTCGGCCTGGGTTAGTATAAATTATAGTCCATACATTTGCAGAGGATGAAGTATCATCATTATTAGGTATAGTCATGAACGATGGATTAATTTCATTTCCCGGATCGTTTAACCACATTCCTCCTCCTGTTGCAACCTGGCCGGTGCCACATCCTGATGTAGTCGTTATAGTTGCTCCAGGACCTACTGT
>JAATVR010000757.1 GCA_014523665.1 Nitrososphaerales archaeon TH526 | reverse complement strand
TCAAACAACAAATCTCGTTTGAAAGAATAGATCTTTCTAACAAAAATCTAAGCGGAGTAAACTTAGATTCAGTAATACTCTTGCATTCTAATCTTTTTAATACTAATTTGGAAGTTTCAAGTTTAGAAAATGCTCAGATTTCCGGTAATCTTACGAGTATTAACTTGAAGAACGCTAATTTCCCGAAGGCTCATCTAGTAGGTGCTTCACTTCGTGATGGCGATCTAACAGATGCTTCTCTTGATAACGCTACTCTAACGAATGCTGAGTTTTCGGGCGGTACCCTAACCAATGCTTTTCTTACCGGGGCTAATCTAAGAAATGCTGATCTTGACAATGATACTCTGACAACTGCTCGAATTGTTAATACCACTCTAGCGAATGCTTCTCTTGCTGATGCCGATCTATCAGATTCTTATCTTCGCAATAATGATCTAACAAATGCTAATCTTTACGATGCCGATCTATCAGACGCTAGTCTGGTTAATACCACGCTAGCGAATGCTTCTCTTGCTGATGCCGATCTATCAGACGCTAGTCTGGTTAATACCACTCTAGCGAATGCTTCTCTTGCTGATGCCGATCTATCGTATGCATATATCGTCAGAGATAATCTAACGAATGTTGATATGAATCTTACAAATCTAAGGGAAACTAAATTTGATTGTGAGAGTGTGAGAACTGTTACTACTAACTTTGCCGTTAACGCAAACCAATTTCACATCGTTGAAATAAATAATGGAAGTATAAAAGAAATATCAAGTTGTCAATAGAGGCATGACATTTTAACAGTTATTGGTGCCTGTGCAGCCGGCTCTTTCGTAATCGACTGTGCTTTCGCATCGAGCGATGCAACCAATAGTGCAATTATTGAAGAAGATGCCGACGACAAAGCCGTGGACCAAGAAAACGATCAAAGTATCTGTGGCGCTGACGATAACAATAATGCAAGAAACGTAGACTAATTCAGCGTGGTATTCTTATCTATATTTGTGGTCGGAATGAAAATAATGTAGATTGAGTCATAAATCTGAAGGCATGGTGGGTTACACTATATTATCCTCAGAGCTTCTGTAATCGTAGGGAGTAGCAGGCTTAGGAATTGCGACGTGAGAAATAAGCTTAAGTTAGCTCCAGCTTTAATACCTCAAGTGCAAGTGCAAGAAGATTTAAGGAGACCCACTTCCATTAAATCCCTGTACAAATGACTTTGGTATTTTAAAGACATGCCTCCCTGTCATCAAAAATAGTGATTCTTTGTCGATTGCAATAATATCTTCTTCCATATCTTCGTAGTCGTTAGCACGCACTACTCTTAGTACCAGCTTATTTCAATTATGGATTACTTCTGGCATATAATACAAATACGTGTTTAATTAGTTAAAATAATCTCAAGCCAAAAATCTCCATCATCTAACCTTCGCAAGAATATTTTTTATTATCTTATCATGATCTGCATCGACCTCGGTAGTCACTAAGAGTAAATGGTTTTGTTCCAATGGAAATGTTATCCGTTTGATTTTCTTATATTCTGACATTGCGTATTTCCCTTTACCAATTTTTGAGGATAAAGAGCCCCTTAAAGCCCATCTGGCCATGGCCTGCAAATTCGATCTTTTAGTTTCCTCTGGGGACAAAAGATTTGTGACTCCTTCACGTTGCCCACCATACTTTATCCCACCTGAATCATCACACACACCTGCGAACCTGATCTTCGAGTCTAGCTTAAGTATATCCTTGCATAGGGTGTCAAAATCCATAGTCGTATTATATTATATAAGAAATATCTAATAAATGTCTTGTTACATAAATCGGGTAATATCTTGAGTCCTTAAATCAAATGAATTTCTATTCTACATGTCGTGCCAAGTGAGAAAATCTCGAATTCATAAATGGAAGGTAGCTCTCGAACAGCGAGGTTTTGGAACTAGAACGTGAGGAGTTTATGGTTGGAGGAGGACGATTCTCGATTTTTCGAGTAGTTCCATTGTACTCTCAAGCGTTTTTTGTTATACAACCTCCCTTTGTCATTTGAAATCACCGGCAGAGAATAAAGGGGACAATTTAAAGCGTAAGATTATTTCAACAAGCAGCCAAATGTCACACGATGGATTACAATAATACTGAGCAGATTATGTATATTTAACACCACAATATGGGGTCTGGCTAAAGATATATGCTTTTATATGAGCTTTGTTCATATTATTATGTATCTTGAGATGTTGATACATGAGGTTGTGAGTGGCCAAGGGCTTGGGCTAATTACTCGTCTTATAATGAAAAGAAATAAAGGTAATCATAATGTCAATGGGCCTAATATACATCAGAACAAGTGTCCCACGATACCACATGGGTATGGCTGCTATGTCTGTGGTTCATCCTTCGAAACAAATCAAGAGAGGCTAATTCATCTGGAAAAATTTAAGCATATAGATTTGTATAATACCGGATCTCCGCAGGAAAGAGAGGAAGTCCACAGACTTTCTCTTTAGCATTATACAAAGAGAAGGCCTTCATGGCAATTTATGATATATGAATGTGCGAGCAGTCTCTCCCCCAGTCTAGATGCCTGCGAGCCTGGCCTAGCCTAGTGGAAGCCAACATATTCAATGTAGAGAGACCTGAGAAAATCGCTTACTTCCTTTGCATTTTTGGTTGTGATCGCAACGAGCATTTTATTTTACTGTAGTTGCTTCGAGCTGAGAAGTGCTAGTAAGTATCTTCTAGTCTACCCTTAGTTTATAACAAAGAGAATAGCTATGCTTGCATGCTCTGCCTGCCAACAAAATGGCATATTTTTGGATTGATGCCTTCTGTTTATCGAAACCTATTTCATCTTGTACTGAACATTTCAAGGATGGAAGGTCAGAATCTTATGCTACGGAAGGGGAGATCTAATATTAATGATATTATAAATAGAATAGTACGAGAACCATTCTAAAGCTATCCTGACTTCACAGGCCCATTATTTTTAGTGGATATTCCGATCTGGTGAGACTATTTAAAACTTCAACAGTAAGATTAAGGTTATGTCCCGTGACCAACGATATTTAATCTGACAAAATCTAAGAACCACCCTACCTTCGATTTGTTACTACATTTTTCAATTTCATCTAAAAACAACTCAAGAAATAGAGCCTTTAATTTGTCACCATGATTGTCACCTGACAGACGTTCCAGATAGGATTTCATCACCACTGTTTTTATAAATTTGGAATATGTATCGCGATTTGGGAGAATCACACAATCGGTATTTGTGTATACGGTCGTATTTACGTACCCTATTTCTTTAAGTAACTTAATAGTGTCATGAGGTTTGGCAAAATACCATGGCTGTTTCCAATCAATAAAGTATTCCTTGAATTGATCTAGATACTTTATTCGTTCTAACAGATTTATGATTTGTCGGAGATTTCCAAAACCTCCACACTGAATTAACAATTGGCTGCCACTACTATGACTAGGGGTAGTGGTATTGCTCGAGACTTTGTTTTTCTTTCTGATAAGGGTACTCTCCTCTTTATTACAATTCGTTGGCTTTAGCATTTCCCAAAAGTTTTGAAATGTCTTTCTGTGATCTTGAACCCAATGGAGCGCAGAATTAGAAAAAATGACATCCAACTTTCTCGGAAGTTTCATATCAGTGAAACTAGTTTGAACTATTTCGACATTATCAAAGAATCGAAGATTATTTTTTGCCTGTTCTATCATATTTGAATCAATATCAACAGCATAGACCTTCCCTCTTGGAACTTTTTTTGCCAATTCTTTGGTCAGTATTCCTGATCCACATCCTGCATCCATAACAATTTCATTTCCAAGCCATTTTCTCCATTCAAGCACCTTTCTGCCCCATCTATACTGAACTAAATGTGAAACCTGATCATACGTACGTGCATCCCAGGAACCCTTATTTTTGTAACCCAATATTCTGCTTATCTATCGTTGACTCTACTCCATTATTAATTATCTGATGGATATTCGGGCTTCAAGAATACAAGTCGAGGTTGTCGTGTTGCATAGACGTCGACATGGAATATCGACCATTCATTTGCTGAATGACTAAATTTCAGTTTGTCACTTTAAGACGTCAGTTTTTTGGCTGAATAAATGTGGCACAAGAGGTAATAAGGAATATGCGCTGCCCTGTATTGGTAACAAAATGAGCAAATTAAAAATTGAATTGGATTTAATGTAGCTAATTTAAACTAAATATTAATCAGCTTCAAGTCATAAGCCATAGAGCATGATCTCCTTATCTAATAAATTTACAGTGAGAAAACGTATACAGGTCGTGTCACCCCTCAAACGCTATAAATTAATAATCAATGGAGATATAAATAGGCCACGTATTTTGAGATGGTGGGGGTGTCAGTATATTCTTACAAAAGAGAGTTTCTGTTACCGACCTAATATTTTATATATGCGTTATGCACCAATTCCCATTGCTGTACCAAAAGTACAATGAAACAGACATAACCAGAACCTAATACTGCGTTAGTTCAGGAAGTTCTGTTGAAGATCGGGAAACTTCCTTTAAAACTGGAAAGAAATCCACTGATGGGGCACGGGTTCTGGCTCGTATAGGAAACAACCTTACCTGCAAAGGGTGAGTCCCATCCAATAATTTTTTATAGGAATGCGAAATTACTGATTGCTAACTTACTGTGGGGGGGGCTTTTGCGAGGCATATGCCTGATCCCGCAAGTGCATTTAGCCACCATAATTCCTGTTAAAGGGTGAGAAATCTATGTGATGCTGAAAGACAAATTAGAAGAGAGGCCAAGGATATCTGTCGTGTCAGATAGTTGTCGCGAGTACATCTTCTGGTACATGAACAACTCTTGATAGTGTTCTAAACTACAGCGGCTGGCACAACTGTCTCACGACCAAAAGTTGATCCATCCAGCCTTAGGATACTGTACCTATTTTTCACTATTAGTTGAATGTTTATATTGTCTCGTTTATCTGATTATCGGCCATTTATTATCTAGCCGAAGAAATATCAGATATATAAGAGTCTGAATTTTATCTTCAATATTATAAGGCAAGAGTGAGACCTTGACATCTATTTTCTTTATAGGGGGAAGGATTTCCAAAGAGAATATAGTACATACCACTTATCTATCACCTGCTTATGATATATGTCCCGATCGCTACCGTTGCAATTACTTCAAAAGTACTTACCGATTCTCCTCGAGCAACTATAACAGAAATGACTTTTACCAATTATTTTCAGTCCTTTCGAAAGAAAGAGCTAGGATCCCTCAAATCCGAGAACCGATAACCTAGATATTGTCATCTGTTTAGATAGCTCAATGCTAAACAGAGTGTCAATCGTAGGATTAATAGATTGAGTGATCAATAGTAATCCAAGATTACATATGCTTAAATCATTCCCCAAGGCCCAAATAACATAGTCCTAGTATCATTATTTTGCATCGTTCGTACCGTAATATTGATTTAGACAAATAAAGCTCAGTTGAAGCAAGAAATAGTCCGATTGCAAGCCTTTTGGTCTTTGTCCAATAATATCGAAGAAAAGAGAATCTAGTTATCTGCTAGAATTGTGCCATCTGAAGCATCTACGTTCCTAAACCCATGGAATAAGAGTAGAGGAGCGTCGACCGCGCCTGACACTGAAACTATGAGTATAACGCGATATATGCTATCGGGTAAATAATAGATGAAGGCAATATCGGATCAAAATGATCTAATGGTAGTGTAGCTTCTCCATGTAGCATGAATAAAATTACGCACATAAGACTGCTCAAGCTATCTCCTTGCAGGCGAATCTGTGGATTAGCACTACCATTCTACATCCCAAATAATATCAAGTCCTTTCTTTGGGAAGGCAATACTGGAAATCAAGATTGCCTAGCCTACTGATTCGTAATCTAATGGTGGATTAGGAAGCTTCGCTAATCTTGCAAGGGAGTTTACTAACCTGAAGTTATTAGGCCAAGTAATTTACGTGACGTCTATAGGTTGGCAATGCATTTTTTCATATTCTTGTTTCCAGACACTGAGTAAAATCCGTGCGCACGTACACTGCTTCATAGCCTAAGTGACTGGCTAGTCTAGCCAGGGAATCAGTGCGGGGACAAGAAATAACCTCTCTTGAGTTTTCGTCCATCAAATACACCATCGATGAACTTATCGCTCGAATGTATCCCTAACCTGACTAGGTATACAACATTGATCAGCTAAAAGATAAAAACCTTTCAAAACCTTATTGTATATTGTATATTCATAATTGTACGTACATTATTAATTAAATACAACTTCCAAATTACGGACACAGGTAAAATGAATCAGGGATTTGAAGTATACTTGAAGTATATTTGGGGGAGCGGGAATAAGTTGCATTTCAAGATCTTAAGCTTAGACTGTTCGGACTGGAGAAGGAATGAATTTAGATTTATTTCCTTTTTCTATGCCTCTAAATCCCGTGGTAGTGTTGGTCTGCCAATAGATGGAATTGGGAAAACGTCTCAAGCATCCTAATATTATCTGACCTATGCTCAATTCATTTGAAACACTGGGTGGTCCCCTGGATATTCCTTCCGTCCCTCGTTTCCATAATTTAACAACTCAGAATTAGCAACCAAGGACGAAAACATACTTCGATGTCACGAGATAATCAATAACGCAGCTGGTGCAAGAGAGAGACTTTTTTACGTGAATATGGACCTAGCTTTCATGTAATAATTTTTAGTGTATCAGAATAAGCTCTCGGCATTGATAGGGCTAAGTGATGACCAAATTTATCAAGGTAAAGTAATCCTCAAAGATAATTGGTTTCAGCTGGTACTACTGTCTAATCTTTGCAAGATAAACAGCTGAATCTTTGACTAGTGCAGATATTATTTCTAAGCTGTTCCTATTAGAATAAATCACCGTGAGCTATAGAAGGAATCGACAGGACTCACGGCGATCAAGGCAGTGTTTCAAGGCATTAAACAGTATAGTCATAATCATTTCTTCGAAAACAAAAGCTATTAGAAAAGCAAAATGAGGAGAACATAAGGGCATCAAGTATATTACCTCCATAGAAGATCAGAATCTGAACCTTGTCAAGCTATATTTAGATTATGGGATTGAAGTAAAACATGTCCAGAATTTGCAGCCGATCAATTTCAGACAAGAAAATTGCAGTAACTATAGAAAAGATGGAAGAAGATAAATTAGTTCAAAGTATTCTGTCGAGTAACGAGCTTAAATATCTAAAAGGAGCAAGAGATGAGGTATTAAGAATGTATCCTTCTTTCACCGGATTTCGTCGCCAAGTCCGTAGCGTCACAATGCATTTGTTCTGAGAAGTATTGGAACGTGGTATAAGGGTAAGGATATTTGTTCCTGCCAATAAGTAACAAATTGATGAGATTATGAGTGCCGTAAAATTGGTATTGCCAGGCCGATATACTGGAGCAAAAAAGAAAATCTCTGACTTTGAATTGTATTCTCTAGTAGAAGAACATACAATTCGCATAATAGGAAACCATGTCAAGAATTTTAACTGGAGTGACAAATAGTTCAAGAAAATTGCCACCGTAAGAATAATCGCAGAATTTAGCCAAACCCATTCTATTCTTGGAAATATATGTCGCCTGATAAATTAATGAATTTAGTTCATTAACGCTTCAAGTTCATGCAAGGGTTCCGTCATTGACTCCGGCATTGGTTCAGGTTCGGGCATTGGTTCAGGTTCGGGCATTGGTTCAGGCTGTGGTTCAGGCTGAGGCTCTGGCATTGGTTCAGGCTCTGGCATTGGTTCAGGTTCGGGCATTGGTTCAGGTTCGGGCATTGGTTCAGGCTGTGGTTCAGGC
>JAATVR010000098.1 GCA_014523665.1 Nitrososphaerales archaeon TH526 | reverse complement strand
GCATGACCATATATTACATAGTCTAACTTGTTATCATTATATTTTTGTAGCAGAAATCGAGTATAATCATAAAGTATATTTGGACTTACCACCGTATCTTCTATCAAGCCTACAGGTTTTCTGCTTCCTACAGTCATTTTCATTGCATTATTTAGTGCACTTTTTCTTGCACCCCATATTTGTCTGGAGCTATTTTCATCAGTCACGGTCTCTAAAATCGTAGATACAGAAGATAATTTATCTTTGCACGAAGTAAGTTTTTGCTCAACATGAATAAGAGTGTCGTCTGCAAATTCCACAAATAATAGAGAACCTCCATCAATACCACTATCCATGACTCTTGGCGACGCTTCAACATCAAGGTTACGAAACACAGTATGATCAAGCGTTTCCAGAGCAACAGGAGAGAATTGTAAAACAACAGGCACTGCCAACATAGCAGATAATAAATCCTTGAAGCCAAACACCATCGTAGCACTATACAAAGGAATATCAATGATCTTTAGCTTTGCAGAAGTTACAATTCCTAACGTTCCTTCTGAAGCAGCAAATATTTTATGTGGATAAAATTTTTCATTACTTATTATTGCATCAAGACGATAACCGCACGAATTCTTTGTTACTTTCGGATATTGCTTCTGTATTAGTTCTATGTGAGGTGATAATAATCTGTATAATTTTGAAATTTTCTCATCGTCAGAACTAGTACTACTATTGCTAACGCATCCAAAACTACCATCAGAGTATACTACGTTAACCATGTCTAGAAACTCGATTGTGCTACCATAACCTAACGCATGAACACCGCTTGAATTATTTGCAATCATGCCGCCAATCGTACAATAGTTGCTGCTAGCTGGGTCAGGAGGAAGGAATTTTCCTCTTTTCTTTAGTTCCTTATCTAACATACCTTTAACTAATCCTGGCTGGACTAAAACATAATCAGTTCCAATCTCCAAGATTTTATTCATATGCTTCGTAAAATCAATGATAATGTTATCGTTGAGTGATTGTCCTAAAAGTCCGGTACCTGCACCCCTTGCAGTTATGGATATATTCTTAGAATACCCATACTGACATACTTTCGATAGATCATATTCATCTAATCGACATACAATCACTGATGGTTTAATAGAGTAATGGCTTGCATCTACAGAGTATCTTACTTTATTCCAATCATCAGAGAGTATTTCGCCCTTTGCTATACGTTCTAGTTCATCTGCTATTGGTATTATCATATTAGCATTATGGCTTAATTGCCAAAAGTAATATTTTTAATTTTAGGTTCCTCCGCATAGGGCCGAGCTTCGTTATATCTACTTCTGGATTTGCTGCTCCTCTTGGTATCGTAATTGTGAAAGACTTACCAGCTGCATGTACCTCGGAGAGAAAATCATAGTCAAGCCCAATAAGGATAACTGACTCTATCAATATACTGATAGAGAATATCATAGAAAAAACGAAAGTAATCAACATCGCATCATGCTTACAATATTTTACTGTGACATCTCATAAATATCTTGAGCGTGATATTTATGAGACTGTCATCTTTCGAGATAATCCAAGACACAGTTACTAGTTACAAGTTTATCTTGCTACAATGTATTTGGCTAAGCCATACATAATCCCACTATTCAAACTGAGGCTCCACGTCATGGTTTATAACACTAAAAGAATCCGTTTATCCCTAATCTAAAGTGCTACTCCAAATTCAAATTTGATTTCTAGTCTCTCTTCAATTTGGTTTTTCCCATCTTGAAGATAACTATTAAACCAAGTGCTCCCGCCGTTGGCAGTATAATCGCTAGAATAATGCTCAACAATATACCGGGATGTTCACTCAGTTCGCTTCCAGGAGGCATGGGAAACGGATTTAGAATGCTGGGCGGTGCTTGATGTGGAACAAAAACATTGAAAGATGCTAATACTCGGGCGGATATTCCCTTGTCTAATCTTGTCAAGACCTGATGAGTACCGTCGTCAGGAAAGATATATTCGACTGAAAATTCTCCGTCAGGTACAGAGATGTTTTCGAATTTGAACAATCTTTGGCCATTAGTTACTACAACTCTAGCATCAAAGTCTTTCAGATTTTCATTACTAGTTAAGTTGATAACTCTAAATTCTAACTTAGTAAAGGTGTCAATAATTGGTCTTTCCGGTTGATAAGTAAAAAGGATTTTCACAGCATCTTTTTGACTTATCCATTCCTGGGTCTTAT
>JAATVR010000097.1 GCA_014523665.1 Nitrososphaerales archaeon TH526 | reverse complement strand
GTTGGGTACAGGGTCGAAGTTGGCAGAGGATAACTGGACAAAGAAGCGACGTCACATGATGATTTGCTGGATGCGTTCAGATTATCTCTTCAATTCTGGCACTAGTCCTAGAAGAGCAAAAAAAGAAATGCTTTATGTTCTGTGAATAGATAGACTGTAACCCGTTGAGAACCTTTGAATGAAAGAACAAATACCTAATATTTTAATGGATAATAAGAGATCACTATGTCTAACCGACCCTCTGATAAGAGAGAAAAGAGACTTAAGGATTTAGCCAATGTGCTTAGTAAATACAACCGTTCGGATATGACGCTCACTATGGGCCAGTTATCACTCGAGTTCTACAGACAGGCGGCGTTGGTTGAGGGCTATGCCCATGGTGACGATATAGATGGAGCCGAATGCCACAGGATGATAGCCGAAGCGATACACGATATCTTAAAAACCTTAGAGGTTAAGAAACGCGAGTTTGTAGAAGTAACATTCACTATTACGGAGACTGTAATGAATGACGTAAAAGGCGATACTATCAAAACTCAAATGTAGAGTTCTTCAAACAAGAACACAGAGATCCCTTAAGTCAGTTTTTCCAAAAAGCTGGATAGTTTCACTTATGACTAGGTGATGATCTACTGGATGCATTCAGATTGTCTCTGCAGTTCTGGCACTGATACCTACATTCTCCCGACCCACTGAGATCGCCACTCAGGTGGTTCGAATGGATCCGCAAAGTAGAGTGTTTCAAGTGCGACCTTACCATCCCTGAACTCCATGATATTTACTATATTGACTGGACGCCCCCCCGTCATATGTAATGATATATTCAGTTACCCAGATGTTCCCTTCTCCCCGAACTCGCAGGATTTTAAAAGTAAGTTTGGATGGGTAGTGTGCTCTGAGTTCATAAATGTTGTGTTTACCAGAGATTCGTTCACCCGACTGTGGAAATTCAACTATGACGTCGTCATGATATATGTCATGTGCTCTGTCGATATCAAGAGCCACAGAGGCCTCCCAGTGATGATCCAGGGCAGCACGTATTTCTTGATTATTCAATATCTCCTTCGATTTTATCAGTGGCCTAGATTATTAGTCTTATCTTCGGCTTCAACGGGTGATAGAGAATGGTGAAGGTGTGTTAGACAAAGAAGCAACTAGCCATGATGATCTTTTTGATAGTTTTAGGGTTATCGCTGCAGTTTTGGCACTTAAGCCTGCCCTCTCTCCTGTTGTAAGGATATCCTAAACTAGGTAAAGTAAGGCCAATAGTATGAGTATATGCTACTTCACATGACGACTTATTCGATTCTTTCAGAATGAGCTTAATCTTTTGGCACTAGTCATCTCAACTATCTTTTAGACAATGACTATTGAAAAAGCATCGTAAAAAAATCATAGTTCAGCTAAAACATTTGTTGCTTCAGCTGTTGTTGCTTAGCTGGTGCTGTGATGATGATGATGGTCTTTATTCTTCTACGTAGGCTTGCTGGTCTGTGGGTTCTACATCGCTCTGTTGCGTGCCTGGACCGTTCGATTCTTCGTTGCGCCCTTGTGAGCTAGCAATAGCTGTTCTATTGTCTTCGCCTTGTATTTGTGATGCTGTGTTCTGACACCACACATTTTCAGGATAGAACCCGTTACCACAGTCGTTTACTTGTGATACTGCTTGACTCTTTTCATATCCACCTTTCTTCTTGTCATCATGTCTCTTTTTGTCTGCAAATGTGTTGTCAGTGGTTGCTAATGCTGTTGCTGCAATTAACAATACTGCTAGTGCTGAAACTACTGCTAATGACGCTCAAAGAGATGAGCATGCGACGAAGATGAATACAGTTGCCGCAATCGATGCTACCGTATCTTTTTATTCATTGATACATAATAGATATTCATGGATATTTATTCATGGATCTCTTACCTAGCCAGCCAGTGTTTTTTGAGGGTCGTCTCGTATACTTAAAGTGTTGGAGGGATTATTAATGGAAATGAAACTTGAATTGGTGGCAATTCCGGTAACTGATGTGGATCGTGCACGTGACTTTTATAAAGATAAGGTAGGTTTTAACTTAGACCATGACCATACCGTGAACGAGAAGCTACGTTTTGTTCAAATGACACCTCTAGGTTCTGCCTGTTCAATTTGTTTCGGAATTGGTATCGCCGACAATATGAAACCTGGTTCTATTAAAGGTCTACAAATGGTAGTCAAAGATGCTCAGGCCGCTCATGATGAGCTTAAAAAGCGTGGAGTTATAATTAGTGACGTCGACACACAAGCTTGGGGCAAGTTTGTTCATTTTAATGATCCGGATGGTAACACTTGGACCCTTCAGGAATTACCTCCGCGCAGCCAATTTAAAGTCTAGGAGTAAGTATTCGTTATCTTTAAAGCTAATCCCCAGAAGCATTAAAAATTCCTTGTAATATCTTATTGCAACTTCAGCCTCAAGTCCCATAGAAATAGCCGCCTGCAGCGGAGATTTTTGTTGGGAGTAAAGCTCGAATGCTCGAGACGATATAGAAGTAGGGTATTCACTCAATGCTTGTATCTTATTTACATCTACTACGATTTAGCTTTTGTTATCTTGTGTTATTATGTAATATTGTAGTGTTATCGAGTGTAATCTCTTGTAATTTTCTGCATCAGACTGATATTCAAATTCCTAAAAAAGAAGAGGATCAGAAACTACTAACTGCCAATGTGATTGTCATCCTGGAACGCTGGAACGCCACCAGGAACTTTTACTGATAAAAGCAGAACATTAGTGGATAAGAAATAAGATTCACTTTTTCTTATCGTTATAATACGACCATAGATCTTTCATGACTAGGTTAAAGTTATTCTGTAGATTATCCAGCCTTGGACCCATTTTTTTATCGTGAAGGTGAGTATCGA
Organism: Nitrososphaerales archaeon TH526; assembly: GCA_014523665.1. Lineage (GTDB taxonomy): Archaea > Thermoproteota > Nitrososphaeria > Nitrososphaerales > Nitrososphaeraceae > TH5896. The sequence continues at coordinate 108 of JAATVR010000097.1, read as the reverse complement.
TAACGTATTTGTATGAACTGTGAATCAGTTTCATGTATGCGTATACATATGATTCTAATGGTATCTCCCTTACTGAACTTTCACGTCTTCCAAGTTCACCTAATTCTT
>JAATVR010000756.1 GCA_014523665.1 Nitrososphaerales archaeon TH526 | reverse complement strand
GACCTGCCCAGCCTGGGTTTGGACAGCGCTCCAGACTTGAGGAAATATAGCGAGAGACGGACAATTGAGCAACCTGATAAGCCGAAGAACGGGTATTACATCGCAAATTTGGGCCGGGTCGGATTCAGAACAAATTGGACGTTTGATAGTGGTCCACGATAACAACTCAGCGTTATGGGACTTAGCTCAGTGACAATATATGGCTATAAACTCGCACAAACCACCACGACTGAAGGGGCACTGATTACAGTTAAAAGGTATGTCTCTATTGACAACTTGAGATTTCTTTTATACTTCCATTGTTTATTTCAATGATGTGAAACAGGTTTGCGTTAACGGCAAAGTTAGCAGTAGCAGTTCTCACTCTCACAATCAAATTTAGTTTCGCTTAGATTTGTAAGATTCGAATCGGCATTCGTTAGATTATCCCTGATGAGATAAGCATCCGATAGATCGGCATCGTAAAGATTAGTATTAGCTAGAGTTGTATTAACAAGGCTGGCATCTGATAGATCGTTATTGCGAAGATAAGAATCTGTTAGATAGGCATCAGCAAGCGAAGCATTTGCTAGAATGGCATTAATAGTTCGAGCAGTTGTCACAGTATCATCGTCAAGAAGTGCATTTCTCAGATTAGCCCCGATAAGAAAGGCATTGGTTAGAGTAGCTCCCGAAAATTCAGCATTTGTTAGAGTAGCGTTATCAAGAGAAGCATCTTTTAAATCCGCATCGGCAAGAAAAGCACCTGGTAGATCAGCACCGCGAAGTGAAGAAGTTGCTAGATCAGCGTTCGGGAGATGAGCATTCCTTAAGTTTATTCTCGTAAGATTACCATAAATCTGAGCATTTTCTAAACTTCACCTTCCAGATTAGTATTAAAAAGATTAGAATGTATGAGTATTACTGAATCTAAGTTTACTCCGCTTAGATTTTTGTTAGAATGATCTATTCTTTCAAACAAGATTTGTTGTTTGATTTGTGCTCTTAAATCATTAAATCCCTCTACGTCACCATATTCTAAAAGTCTCGTTAGTCTAGCTGAAGTTACAGCGATGTAGTCGTTAAGCAGCACGCCGACTATTGGTCCAGCAATGAGACCAATTATCATAGTGATAGCTGTTTTTTTTTGAGCTTTGCTACTAGATTCAATAGCCGTTTACTTTGCAAGATCTACTGGAAACATTTCGCTTATGAAATCAATAAATACGATTCGCTTTGGACAATTTGATAGATAATTATACAAAATGTGCGAAAACCGGTTTCTTTAAGTATACTTTTATAGAACTCAATTCTATATCTCAAACGTTCAACTCAAAATCGCTTAACTCATCCTAACTAGGTATGCCTCGGTAGTACGTGACTGAAAGTAATAATTGTTGACAGACGATGAAACAAAAAAGAACGAATAGATCATCATTATTACAAGCGATACTACTATTATCAGTATGATCAACATAATACTCTTTATTGGCACTGGCACTTGTGTTTTCACCAGTTGTGCATGACTATCAGATTTTAGTGTTCGCACTGATTTACGGACGTGTCATTTGTAACAGCCTTCATAGTAAGTACAGATAACCTTATTCATGTAATAACTGCTAAGCAAGTTGAAGCTAATCCTTCAGACCAAATGTATAGAGATGAAAGACTCATGGCATTCTTCAATGGGGAAGACGGAAAAAGATGAGTCTTTTCCATACGTAACCACGAAAAACTATTTTCAATTAGACATAAGATTATTCTGTGATTCGCTTTATACATTGATCCAAATATGTGAACACAGATTTCGGATCTTCCACCCCTGGGTTTGTGAATAATTTAATTACTGTGTCAGGCGTACACGTACACGTGAAAAAAGCAGCAGCGTCACGCATCTGTTGCAGTGTCTGTATCTCAGTGCTAATCAGATAGTCTGCACAGTCGATCATTTTTTCTTCAGTCTTTTGAAGCGTCTTGGATACTGTCGTTAAGTTTCGGGAAGGCGAAGAGAATATATAAAAACCGACTACGGATCTTGCTCTGCAGTTACAGTAATTTAAATACACTACAGTCTACGTGACGGGCCCAAATACACCGTCAACTTTGATTTGGGCCGGGTCGGAACCGCTACAGGCCTGAAATCCATTGAGGATTCCTCACTGATGATAACCGACATTGAAAATTTCTAAAAGGATTTTTCAAAGGCTTTTAATTCTCATTGTAGTAAGCAAAGCCCCAGTGATTTCAATTGAGTTGAAGACATTCTTTTCTTTTCTTAGTATTATATCAAAGGGTCAGTTAATAATATTGCCATTTCCAGCTAGATCAAATTATATGATTGAAAGTGATTCATGATGAATTCAAAAATAAGAGCACATGTAAGATGGTAAATTTTATATAATAAGTGCCTAATCATGATAATTACATTGAATAATCACCACACCCCAACACAACATCAAGCAGCTTTTCTTGGTAAAACTCATCCTCACGTTAGAAAGGGAGTAGCACAACAGCATCCACACGACGAAGTTGTCTTGGGGAAGAACTGTGAGAACTGGTTAAAAGAATGGGTTCAATGGTTGCTTAGGATTCCGCACGACAAATCCCCGCTTTTCAATCAAGGCGTTAATCCACTTGATAGAGGTTATGAGAGTAAATTCCCAGTAAAATCAGATGAAGGTATATGGTTCCTAGCTGCGTCATCCTATGGTCTGGGCGGTAGCACTGGTTATGCAAATCGGTATGAGGTTATAGATGTAGGAGATTGGCATCTCTTCATTGTTCCTTACTGGATCTATAATTCCACAGTGGAATATCCAAGCATTAAAAACGCTGATCTTTTCAAACTTGCACAGGAACAGGTGGATTCCGTGTACAAATTAGAAGTGATTTTGGACGGCATGGCTCTTGAATGTTGTAGAGTCACTATCGACAAACCTTTTAAAGCAGAGATCATTAGAAACAAAAACATCTTGAACATCCCTGCGACTAACAAACTTTTACCCATGACTGGTAAGAAGTTGGGATTTACGGTTTCAGAAATTGAAATAGTAGGTGATGGATATGCATGTTTTCTAAATCCGCTTGATCCTGGGTTACATATTCTAAGTTACAGGGCGTATAGCCCCACGTATTCTTTGGATACTCAAATTCAGCTTAATGTCAGGGGTCGTAAGTAGCAGACAGACCATCTTTCCTTGGTTAAATTCGTCAACGGTTCTCATTGGATGAGCAGTTGTCCAAGCATCAACGGTGAGTAGACTGGAGATTGGAAGGGGAAATGCTATTTTATGATAAAGTCGTACTTCACGTCAAGCGTTTGAGGAGAATTTGTTGCCGAGACCTGTGAAGGTGCAGACATAGAACTAACTGCGAAAGTGTGATTGCCCCTTTCTAATGGTTCTAGAAATATGAAATAGGTATCTGCTGCCGCAGACGTGTTTCCTCCCCTAACTCCCCAAATATTATTTTCGGGAAGATTCACCTCGAAAGGCGGAGAAATGGCCTTATAGCTTATAAGATTGGTCAAAGGCTTTCCGTCGAGAGTAGCTGCAAACATACTTGGATCGACTAGAGTCTTCAACTCCTCCCTCGCACAATTCAGAAGCTCATCATTGGTTTTCAAATTTGGGGTTTCTGCGGTGGAACATTCATAACCATGCCCAAAAAAGATCGCTTTTCCAAACGGAATTTCACATTTTCTATCTGCTTTACCTCCGAAAGTCCCCGTAATATACCACACATTCGGATCGTTTTGACTCATATTGCAATATTTACCATCCAAATCAACAGCCGGATTTTGTGGCTGAGGGATCTCCATGAGCCATTTCCACCACTTTGCGGTCCATTCTCCATTAGAAATTCCAAATGGCTTTTCGTTTGGCGCATACAAAGGATTGCGATCACTTTGAGCTACAGCTGCTAGAGAGAAAAGATATACTGACATTGATACAGCTATCAACACAGCCAACGACAATCCCAGAGTATGATTAAATAGTCCAACCAAATCGAGCAATTATTGATAATCTCCAAGAATAATAAGCTTTTATTATGGTACTAAGTCTCCCCATTACTAATTACTTAGATACTACCTCCAGGTAGAAAAAATAGGAATATGCGGCTTTGGCCCAGTGCTATACCTTTTTCCATCCTCGTCACTAGTCCCAAGGCCATTGGGATTATAGCCATAATTACAGTGGTTGCGCTAATCCTAGACACTTCTATTACCAAAGTCTATTATATCAACTTCAACCAGATACCATTAGAATTCAAAGTAGCGGTATTTCTTACTCTTGGAATAGTATGCTTTCTCGACCAGTTCATATTGCTTAGATACTTAAAGCACAAAATTTCCTCAATTCATGCCAGACGATCGATTCGGATACTATACATAGTAACAAATTATTCACAATTCATGTTTATCATCTTATTCTTGATTACATTTACAGAGATTTTCACCAACAATAGCTATCACACTTTGCTTCTTATCCTTCTAATTTCGAGTAGTATGATGATTAGTTTAATAATATTGGCATGTTTGGGAAGGGAATTTCTATTATGGTTCAAATCTGAAATGGATATAGTTTTGTTACTTTATGCACTTTCATCTATATTTTTGTCCGTAAATGTTGTACTGTCTGGATTAATCTCACTCTCATTTCTGGCCAATAAACCAGATACAATTTTCTACCATCTAGGGATTTTAAATCCTCATTCGAATCTCGTAATATTACAGTCTTTAAGTTATGTGAACTCATTTTCGCTAGTCTGTGCCTTCGTACTGGCGTGGATTTCAACGATACTTATGTTAAATCAGTTTTCGATAAGATGGAAAAGTCATGTTCATTGGATTGTATTGACAATACCGTTGGTTTACTTCTTCATGCAGTTTCAGCCTGAACTCTTTAGAAGTTTTTTAACTTTTACTGGATTAGAACCAGTGCCCTATGGTTTCGTTTACACCCTAGTAGTTACGTATAGCCAGCTTGTTGGAGGGTTGTTGTTTGGTGGAGCGTTCTTACTATTGTCGAGGATCCTTGCACATAAAGGTATAAAATTCGATTATCCTGTGATCGCCGGATATGGTTTCATCTTGATCTTTATTACAAATCAATTTCTATTATTAGCCCCGGCAAACTATCCGCCATTCGGTTTCGTTACTATTAGTTTGCTCCCATTGGCATGCTGCTTCCTCTTTGTCGGAATATATTCATCAGCACTTGTTGTTTCTAATGACATAAAATTGAAAGCTGCAATTCGGACTCTCGTAAAAAACAGATCTAATTTATTAGTGAGTATGTCTACCTCTGAAGCAATTAACTATTTTCAGAAAAGGGCCGCTGATCTTTATAAGTCGATTGCAAAGGGCTCTGTAGATGAGGAAGGTAGCCCTTCTATCCCAATTGACGTTGCAAAGAAATACGTCGAAGAAGTCCTACAAGAGATTGATGATAAGAAAATCAATACGAAGGGCTAACGGTTTAAGCATAGACTTTAATTTTAGTCGTGATCTACTGACCACCGTCATACATATTGCCAACGCCCCTGTGGACCGTAGCATCTCTTCTCATCAATGCTGCTATCAACGCGAAGTATCTATTCATCGATGACAATGCACAATTGCGTCCTTATAAACACTTCTAAACGAGCTCAAATTACAATTGGTTGACCTGATCTTCAATGGGCCGGGTCGGATTCGAACCAACGACCCCCGCCATGTCAAGGCGGTATCTTAACCAGGCTGGACCACCGGCCCTCTTTGGATGTTCTCATTACGTGGCCTAAATATATGTTCTCAGACTGCCTGAACACGTACTTGCGGCTTATAGACTCTTCATGTACTAACAGTATAAATCTCACTGGCTGTTCCTAAGATTGATCAAAACGTATTGAGCACTTCTCAGAACTCCTTTGTTCAGCATGAAAAAGATGCCGTGTATAAAGCAATATTTTCTCGTAGGGACGTTCGGACCAAATTTCTGGAAAAGAAAATAGCGGGGAACGTATTGGCTAGAATTCTGAATGCTGCTCATCACGCTCCATCCGTGGGGTTCTCTCAACCATGGGACTTTATTTTGATTAGTGAGAGTAAGATCAGAGAAAGGATAAAACAATCATTTATGGAAGAGTTTCAGAAATCTGTCAAAATGCTTGAGTCCGACCAAGAAAGGCAACGTAAGTACACATCTTTAAAGCTTGAAGGGATTTTGGAATCCTCATTAAACATTTGCATT
>JAATVR010000755.1 GCA_014523665.1 Nitrososphaerales archaeon TH526 | reverse complement strand
CTCGTACCCATCGACTGAGCCAAAGTCTTTACTATCGCAATAATAGCATCTTGGCGGGAAACTACTCATTGTTTATTATCTCCATAATCCATTCTGATAATATTTCTTTGTGTTGGTAATTCAAACAGAAACAAACAACTATCCCTAGTGTCCCTAGCGACCAATCATTATCTATCCCCGTAATTATTAGATTAATTTGTATAGTATAGTAAGAAGATAATAATATAGAAAAGAAATAGTGACTGGTAGCCAGGGACACCAGGGACAGAAGCGTAATTCAGTTTGGCGTATTACCAGCTCTTTTCAAGCTAGCTTAAACTGACTTCCCAAGAAGAATTAAGAACTATTAAGATGATTTAATTATTAAGAAGAGATTGGTTCTGACCTCTCAGATCAGATCTAAGTTTTACACCAAAATAGTGATACTCTCTGTCTCCATGACTTCTTATGCGTTCTTTTTCAATACCATATTCTTTTAGCTTTGAACCAAACACATTCATCTCTAGCGGTCTTGTTTGTTTGGCTTTGCAATAAATCTCATAAACATTATAAAAATAAACTGTAGGTGTACTATATTCTGGCGAAGTCAGATCTATAACACATTTTTCTTCTAAGAATGCTTTAACCGTATTCGCATTGTACTCATACTCTTTTCTTACTTTCTCGACCGATATTTCTTTGAATCCACCATCTTTTCTTAACTGTCTCAGTGAGATTAGAGCCAAATTAAGCAGTCCTGACAACTCATCAGAAGTCGTCAACTTGTTTATAAGATTTGTATCTTTTGTATTTCCCTGAAATACTTTCTCAAAAGATAAGATTAACCACCGCTTAAAATATGCATAACTTTTATCGTCTGAATCAGGAATTTTATTTGTACTAAAGATTAGCTTCGCGTAATTTCTAAAACTGAATGGCTTTCCATATTTTTCCTGAGCTCTTACAGAATCTCCTGATACAAGAGTCTTAAAATAACCTGTTGCAAGTAACTTCTGAGACTTAAGATCTGCAAATGTATTTACTAATTTTCCAAATAAATCAGCCGATGAAAATTTATCATTATCCAGCTCTTGAAGCGGTACATGGCTGCAGTTTTCCCGACCAACAAAAGCTTCTATTAGACTCCCTTGCCATTGTCCCCATTCCCATATAACATCACAGCTTTTTCATATATCGTTGTTCGACATAAAGTATATCCAATTACTTCTAGTGCTGTAAGAACATCTTCTGGATGCAAAACTTGGGCCAGAAATCTTCCGATATTTGGACATCTGGTTTTTGGATTGTATATCAACGGTAATTGAACTATGCTTAGAAAATCTGACGAATGATCTATAAGCTCGCCTGTCCAGATATTTAATAACCCATTCTGAACATTGATTATATTTATATTGTTGTCAAATTGATCTCTATCTACAGGTGTTCTTCGCTTGATTTTTTGGATAATTTCATTTACCTGAAATGTTTTGATGCTTGGATGTAATATCTCTATATACTCTTTGATTATCCTATCCCCAAATTTACGATACGATCCTGTAATAATATCATAATAGTAGATCTCTTCATTATCTCTCATGGTTTTAAACGTAAATTCTGTCGTAACCCTCTCTGTAAGATCCATGATTATTCCATGATTGTTAATTTGAGCAAAAATTATGTTTATGATCTTACTGAGAATGCTTTTCGCGTAGACTCGACCACCATCTACCAATTTTCTAAAACTGAGAGAAAATACTGATAACCACTGACTTCTTTTGGATTCTTCTGATATGTAGAATGTAGAATTGATAACCGGTTATCTTTTTTCTTCATCGTTGACAGACAGCTTTTGTATTAGTGAACTAGATGACTCAATTGCTACGTAATGCTTATGCATCAATCCAGACAAACCATATATGATCTGATGCCTATAGCCCATTGTGTAACATGGATATAATAGTTGGTACAGTAAATCTACCTGTTCTTCATTTAGATGGATTTTTGAATTATTTGTATTTTCTTTTGTATAATGATTTGTATTCTTCTCACGTGGGGGTTTTAAGCAATCTTGGAGAGTATCTAATAATGAATCATACATTCCGTCAAATCTTCCAATCTTGTCCATCCCTATCTTTTTGTAATGAAAATTTGGATCGTCTCTATGTCTACTCTCTGGCAAAGTTATCAAACCAAATTTTGTCTTAATTTCAAATTCGGATCCAGGTTTACATTCACTGGTAATGATATGCTTATGCCGGCTATTAGATAACCAATAGATATGTAGACCATATTTCTTTTTTGTCTTTGATACAAAAGTCGACTTGGATATCTTGTCTATAAAATAGAAATCATTGCCATCGCTTCCACTTAGTCGGCTTAATATAGTATAGACTTGTTTACTATCTATATCAAGTACATTAAGATATAATGGACTGCCATCTTCTGTTCTGAGATGGGTCTTCCCAGGTAATGTTGCTACATTTTTAAATCTATATGCTTCTTTTTTAATGCGGTCTTCAGTCCAGAACTCTGGGTGGTCATTGATATAGTTGACAGGTTCTACTATTCCGTTCTTCGATTCTTTTATGCTTTGTAATTGTTCTTCTGAATTTAGTAGCCCATTTACATTTGGAGTTACACCATCATCACCAATTGGAACAAGCTTAAGACCCATATTAGAATATTCAATCAGAATGGATTCTGATATACGACTATTACTGCTACTACTACTATCATAGTCGCTCATAATTCTTCGGATATATCTCTATCAAGAAATGAAATCATATCTTGTATGGTGCTGCCTGCTATCAGCTTGTACCCGTGATTTTGGCCGCATTGGGGACAGATATCATCATCGTAATTCTTCCATTCGATTAAATCTATGTCAATTTGCTCAGTGTACTTAACAAAAGACTTATTTTTGAGATTGTTTGATATATGACTAGTATCAGTCATCTAATGATCCCCTCGGGTTGTTGGTTTGGCTGTATGTGATGGACATTAGAGCACTCCGGTCCCACAACCTGTTGTTGCTCTGATGTCTTTTTATTGTGACAGTGACACATACATTCGAGTTTATATCCAGTTAGTTTGTTTATGTACGAACCAGAACAGTCTAGACAGCTCTGGGTAAGACATTCTGTTATTTGGTCGACTTTGATCTGTTGAGACATATCTAAACCCTGATCAGCCTGCGGTCAGCTTTACCATAATCTTGATTGGGTTTAGGTCTCAAGAGTTTAGTCAATACATCATTGAAGCTATCCCCTGCCTGCCCCATTTCTTTGAGAGTCTTGTAGTTGCTCTCAGATACACAGATGTTCTTATACTTAGACATCATGAGGAAGCATTAGAATCTGAATATATTTAATATTCAGGTTCTGTCATTTCTAAATAGAATTTGTTTGAAAAATGACAGAAATGAAAGAACTAATAAGCGGTATAATACTACTAGCGATTACAACAAGTTATTCATCCGTCGGGCCATGCTTTTAAGTTCTGCGAATAAAGAGGGTATAACCGCAGAAGAGATCGTAAACAGGTTAGCATCAAGAAAGCTGCCAAAACGCTTGACGGTTAGAACGGTTCACAGATTATTAAATCAGCTATTTGCAGAAGATAGAGTATTCAAATTAAACAAAAAGTATTTTCTCAAAGATTTATTTATTGATGACGGTTGGTCAGTTTTCGCTGAATTTTTAAATGAGTTTCAAATACAAAATCGGCTAAACAAGATTGCATTATTAAAAATGTACTCAGATGGACAAACACTTGAGGACATGATTTTAAATTTCGGGAATGTTATTGGAGCATTTGTTACCTATGTTCTAATTGAATCACTTAAACCAAATGAGAGATTGATTTCGATATCAGAAAGAACACAAATATCAAAAGATTTCTTACAAGATGCCGTCAATATGCAGCTTATTTTACCGTCTCTCTTGAGAATACTTCCAGGTAGTCCTGACAGAATGATTATGGGGAAAGATCAAGAGTCATTAGAAAAAATAGCGAGTGCGTATAATACTGTATATCCAGGCTTCTCTGAATTATTAGATGATAGTTTCAGAAAATATATTAGCTTTGATAGGGATAAATCTTGTGAACATGAATGGCATAGAATTAATATCCATAAGATCGGAGAACGCTTTGAATGTCGTAAGTGTTTAGGGCTCGTGGAAGAAAAAGATCTAGAGCCGATTACTTAGCTGCTATCACTTTCTCGTTGTTTACTTCCAATAATCCAAAGTGAAATAATTCTCTCGCGAAGCTATTCTTTTTATCACCATTCATGTTTCCAAGCGCAGAGATCAGATTTTGTAATTGTGATTGCATTAAGTTAACTTGTTTTTCCATAGCACTAAAGCGCTGTTCTTTTTGCTTTTGAATTTCCAGAGTCTCATTGTAAGCATCATAAGTTATCACCATGTCACATTTAGAGCAGAACCTATTGTCCGGTTTATTTGGCTCATTACAGTTCGGACATTGTCTTGGCTTCAAAATATTATTTTCATACTCATTGGCTGGAATAATGCCATAAGCTTGTAATAGCAGCTCACTACTCTCATTTCCAAATTCGTGAGTATAGATTTCAACCATTTTTGACGTCTTTGACCAGCCTGCATGCATCCGTAACGCTTGTTCACTTTTCAGTAGCTTCCATTTTTCGGTTAATGCGGTATGCCTCCTCACATATGGATTCCATGGCTTATCGAGTAAGATTCTAATTTTGTTCTTTTCTTCTTCTGGAATATCAGGATTTGTTAATAATCGTGGAAAGAATTCCAATTTTAGCTGTCTATACATGATACCCACTGAAATCGGTTTTAATGGAATATTTCTATACGCTGACTGTCTTTCAAAACTTGGGAACAAGAATGAGTTTCTGTTGGTGCCGGTTGGATGCTTTTGAATCCAGGATTTGATAAACGGAATAGAATTTGTAAGCGGCACGGTTCTTTGAGCAGTCTTACCACTCTTTCCAATTGTGACTTCGGCGTAAATGGCTGTGTTAGATTTCTTGTACATAATATCTCCTACACGGATCTTTAGGATTTCGTGAGGTCTGCCGCTTGTGTCGCGTGCCATTGAATGATAGCATTTCAATCGATCGTCTTCACAATACTTTAGAAATAGTGCATCTTCTTCGGATGTCCATAAGTCTTTTGCTTGATACGAAGTCTTTTCTTTTCGGGTAAGTCGCTTAATTCCACTTATAATTGGCGGAGTTGTCGATATTGCTGTTCTTCCGTCAAATTTCGGGCTATATAACCATTTAAAGAACTTGCTTACTGCGGTCATTCGTATATTATACGTATTAATCCATCTATGCAATGGATCAATAATCTCCGGTTTACGATAACTATCGAGAAATGAAATAATATCATTTCTATCCATCTTATCCAGATCTTTGTGTTTGTGAAAATTCTCCAGATATGAAATTCCGACTATGTAAATCATTACCGTATTGACAGCAATGGTTCTTTCTTTTCTGCAAGAAATAATGAAATTAGTATCGGCATTGTGAATTGACATTCTTTTTGCCATGAGAGCGTAATAGCGTTTGTTTAAATCCAATGTTGCTTCCGTTATTCGCTGTCTAAGCTCTGTATAGGACCCATTATTTTCGTGTAACCTCAAGTCTTTCTGATTTTGGTTTATTCTCAATGGAGAGCTATATACGTTACTATTTAACCAGTATAATATCATTCACATGGAGAATGATATTAGATCAAATACTCTTTTGATAGTCCTATTGATCACACCTGATATTATCTTGTTTTTCAAAGATTTATAGAATTAGTACAAAATGTCTAGCACTAAAGATTGTAACTGTAATCAGCATATAAATAGTTCGAAGCCAGTAGGATATTTCAAGATAAATGGTTCAAGAATTGAATTACGATGTGGTAATTGCAATGGTCTTGTGAATTGGTGGGTAGAACATCCTCGTACACAAAACATACTACCGGTTAAACGAGGATGGTCTAAAGAAGAGTGTGAATCTATGCGTTAGCTTTTCTGAAATGGATTGGTTACCGACAATTTTACTATTATCTAGCAGAAAAAATATCAGTATAAGTAAGCAAGAGCAATGCAAAAGCATATGGTAAAATAAATAGTACTGAAGGTGCAATTCTTGCACGCATAAAACCTAAGAAAATAATAGCAGAGAAAGATATAGCTGCATGGGAATGATAGTAATAATGTTGCTTCTCTGAATATTCAGAAATTCATATAACACGCTAAGCTATATTAAATCATGAAGTATCAAGTTTCGATACTTCAAAAAGGTTTGATGCCATCCTTCTAGTAGAATGATCACTTCTAAGGTCAGATTATTACACTCGATATGATAATTAAATATTTTGATTAAATACATACTAATATAATTATCAGTAACAATAGAAGGTTCACATAAATATCTAATTTACATGTTCTATCTGATTCTATTATGAGGTACAGTAGGGGAAAGAACTTTTCATTTGAATCGATGTGTCTGGCATTAATAATGCAACAGCAAAAGATGTTAAATGAATTATTTGGCAAACATTCAACAGATGAAACATAGCTTCTTAATCTATAAATTAAAATACAAACTGATAGCCTTAACCTTAAACTGATCCACTATTAAAAGAGATTGGTGTGTCTATATTTTATTATATCAGAATCCCAGCAAATTTAGCAATAACCTGAATTTCATTAACTGATTTCTCCTTAAATACCAGATTAGCTTTTAGTCACAAACATAAAATAAATGGGGGAATCATAGAATACCTAAATATTATCCCATATCACTAGCGATTTAAATATCAGAACAAAGACACTATGCCTATTATTCAGTACCTAGATGTTCATGTCAAAAATTTCTAATATTCCTTTGCAAACTTTTGAATGGCACTTATAATATAGATTATGAATGATCACTGAGCAATGAATACAAGAAAATCTAGAACTGAGAATGAGGGTGTATCAGTAGTCGTTGTCAATCTATCAAGATTCAAAATTGTAGCCAAAGTTAATTCAGTTACAGAAGTCAAATATTCATAGTCTAGAATATCAGGAGTGTCAGTACTTTTATGATGATCTGGATTCTTTGTTACACCATCATCGTGAAAACCAACAACTGTGTAACCTAAAGCTTCAAAGGGAAGATAATCGCTATTTCCTAATACCCCTAAAGTTGCGTTTAGATTAGTATATTTTTCGGCTACACCTTTGATGAAGTTTGCAACAACTCGTGAATATTTGTCATTATCCTGCACAACATTTCCGTTATCATACTCTATGAGAAAATCGTTAGTTTCTTCTAGAGAAAAACCCACCATGTCTAAATTAATTAACAGGTCAAGGTCTACATCCATTTTATCAATATAGTCTGCGTAATGTGTTGAACCCCATTTGCCCTGCTCTTCACCAGAAAATAGTACAAAGATGATGCTATGGTTCAGACTTATATTAGAAAGGATTCGTGCTACTTCTAATAATGCAGAAACACCACTAGCGTTATCGTCTGCCCCCGGAGCTCTAGCAGTACTATTGTTAATGTCCTCCATTCTGCTATCGTAATGGGCAGAAATTATTATCGTGTTATTTGTTGAACCTGGTTTCTCACATGCTATATTTTTCAGATTATAGAAAAATGGTTTTGGTCTATGATTGTTGTTGACATCATTATCGTCATCACCATTAGTCTTCTCTGGAGTATATGTAAAATTTTGGACATGGACTTCTGTGCCACAAATACTTTGAAGTTTCTCTGTTAGCCAAAAAGCAACATCATCTATAAGTTCGGATTCTGTGTGTCGAGTATGAAAGGAAGATAGATCATGAACGGTTTTTTCAAGATAAATTGGATTTACTTTATCTATTATATGCTGAGGAGTGACTACGCTATCGACATCTGATTTCGCAGTAATTTCTGGAAAGGAAAAGTTTGTAGTAAAACCATGATGAGCTTCATCCAATAAGTGAAAAGCAGTGATCGGAAAATTAGTTAATGTAAAAAAGAATAGGAATGTGAAAATGATCTGAAAAGACATAGAACTATAATGCAAATAAACTTCTTTTATCCATATCACAATCTATTTTAGAGAAAATCAGAGATTTGTCTGCTTTGTTTTTATTGGACTTGCAGTTGTTGTTGCTGCTGCTGCTCCGAGATAATACTATCGATAGGAACTGAAACAAAAAATGCTCCAAGTGCGAGTAATGAAATTCCACCGAAACACAGTAGGATCCCACCAATAATAGTGAGAATGGCAATAATGGTAACTCCTGTAGGTCTGTATAAGGGCTGTGCCAATTTGTCTAGGGACTATGTTTCAAAGAAGTTGAATAAAAGGGATTTAGAAAATTTCCCAATACTTTTTAGTGAGCATTCCAATCAACCACTATTTCTATCGGCATATAAGGAAACTATTTTCAGTCATTCGTAGAGGTGATTGCAACAACTTTTCTTGATAGGTCTATCGCGTTTTGCAATTCTTCAAATATCTGCAGGTACCGTCTTCCCTTAGGAGTTATTTCATAATATTGGTACGGTCCATATCTCACTATTTTCAATAGTTCTACACCAATCAGCTGACCTAGATAATCACATAGTTGAGGGTACGTTAGATCTGCATGAAAAGCAATATGTGTTTTCTTGCAATTAAAGAAGGAAGAAGACAATTTACTTATTGATAAGACAACTTTTAAGATCTCGTTGACTATTTCATATCTGGATCTATTCTTTTTCATATGGTTGACACAGTCAAATGGAAAAAAACTAATTGTATTTAGCCATTGACACACTCCGACAGAAGGGAGGAGGTTGCTGCGAAAGTAAAAAAAAGATTTGGTAGAAATACATGAGTATTCAAAGTGTAAAGCTCATCTATATCTAAGATAAATATGATGAGGTTGAAGAAGAGCGCATGTGGAAGGAAGGAGAAGAAGGATCTATTATAACTGAAAAGATGGATGAACCGTCAGAGGAAATTGAGGTAGGACCTACTTCGATTGACGTGACAGATGAGCGGATTTCAATAGGACCTACT
>JAATVR010000096.1 GCA_014523665.1 Nitrososphaerales archaeon TH526 | reverse complement strand
GTTCATTGTTCCACTATCAGGGCATTGGATGCCAGAAGAACAGCCAAAATTTGTTATTGAGCAACTTGCAAAGTTCTTCAACTAATCATTTTTCTTACACTTCAACTGTATAAGTCCCTCATCGACTGCAATACAAGAGAAATCTTAAAACTACGCTCCAATTATATGGATATTATATGACTCAGACTTTCGAAAATTGCCTTGAATTTGTGATAGCTGTGTTACTAATAGGCATTATGATATTAGTATCTAGCAGCGAGTTTACCGCCATTATTCCTCAAGCTACTGCACAAACGCCCAGCGCTGGAAACATGACAACCCCAATGTTGGACTCAGCAAGATTTCATTTAAAGGCTGCCGATGCGTTAATAATGAAAGGAGATACAATTGCAGCACTTAGTCAAATAAACTTAGCAGAGATACAGTTGTCATTACTAAATATGGGCTCTCAGGGGACATCAATGAATGCAAGTCAAGCAATAGAGTTTGTTACAGGAGGCTCTTTATCAAGCACGATGATGGCGGCAAACTGTATAATTGATAATCAGGCAATGGCCCGTTGTATGCGGTGAGTTAAGGGCAATCCTTCTCCTATTGGGAATAGTTAAAGAGCGAACTTAAACTATAATCATATGATTCCTCCTGACGCAGAACGTCTTTTTGCCGATATTACGGTCTCATGCTATTCATCTATAGTTTTTCATTCACTTGATGAGTATGTAGTATGACCAATCATTCAGAACCACTAGAGCAGAATGAAAATCTTATAAACTGATCCTGATGTATATTTTTGCCAATTTCTTTTGCTTCATCGTTTTACGATGATGAAACAACTTTTTCTGGAAGCTACAATCGATCACTTTCACTGGGGTATTTTGTTACCCTTTAACTGTCATGGACTTGACAATCGACTCTTGAAGAATGTGAACAGGTTCTAACCTGACTACGTAAATTCATCTTCACACCACTATTATTTTGAACTCCGACAGCACAAGAGGATATTCGTGGTAGTGATAGACGATAATCATGATATATTGTACCTACCTTGTGAGTTGAACCAAAAAGTGATCCAACTATGCATATTTATAGTTATTATTATATGAAACTCAGTTTGACTCACATGACTCGAAATTTGTATACAGTTAAGCTAACTAGTAACGTTCTACAGATTAATCTGTTTCTTCATCGAGTCATGAAATTCCTTGTCTGACATATTTCTCCTTGATTCTAATGCCATGGCAGCATCTTTTCCTACTACATATCTGAAATCAGGATTATCTGATGTAACTGCTTGTAGAATTACCTTTGCGACCTCAGATGGGTGTATTGCGTTTTGTAACCATTGTTTGAAATATTCTGATATCCTATTTTCTAATGATCTATACGGCGCGTTTAGAGGATCTGATGTTTTTGTAGCCATTTTCAAATTCTTCAAAAAGTTCGAACCTACACCTCCGGGCTCTATTACTATGATTTTGATCCCAAATGGTTCGAGTTCATACCTTATGGATTCAGACAGACCCTCCAGAGCGAATTTAGTTGCATGGTATGCTGAGTTTAGTGGAAAAGATATTCTTCCGCCCAAAGACGTTGTATTCACTATAACTCCTCCCTGCTTTCTCATCGTAGGTATTACCGCTTGCATCACTCTTAGAGCTCCAAAAGAGTTGGTTTCAAATTGCGCCTTTATTTCATCCATTGAGGTTTCTTCTAAGGCTCCCATCAAGTCATATCCTGCATTATTGACTACAATATCAATACTATTTTTTTCACTCACTATTCTATTAATTGCATCTGATACAGAATTATCATTATCAACATTTAATTGAATAATTTCTAAAGGCAGATTCTCATTTTTGGCTATATCTGCTATTTGCTTTGCTCCTCCTCCTTCTATATTACGCATTGTTGCATAAGTATCAAATCCAATTCTTGCCAATACAAGGGAAGTCTCATACCCCAAGCCACTCGAGCTACCAGTAACAACGGCAACCTTTTGACTCATCATCGACTGACTATTCCCCCATCAACTAACAAGGTGTGACCTAGTACAAACGATGCCTTCTCAGACAATAGTAGTAAAATAGGCAACCTTTACCCATCGAGCGATAAGCAATTTTTCGGTCGCTAGTTTCAACAGAGTTCGTGTTTGTATTCACAGCTTCTAGTGAAGCATCGGCTTCATTTTCCATACTCACTAAATTGGATTCAGATATATTTAGGATTATAGAGGATCATTAATCTTGTATATATAGAAATCATGTGATGTTGCTTATCCAGATTCGGAACCATCAAGTCTCATCATTAACTTTTTTATTTACTCTCTTATGTACTACCGCAGTCTGTTATGCAAAGAAAGTAAAATAAATTAAATTAGTAACCTGGCTGAGGCCTGGTAACGTATAGTCCAGCATTCAATGTTAGTTTTGGGCCATACTATATCAAAATTTAGACTGCAAAGATCACTAATCTATCTTCTGCGAATGCTAGTGGATTCAATTAGATTGTATCGTGGTTGTTGTTGCAAGAAATGTTTGTAAAACTTTGCTGAGGTTCTCAGGATATTGATACATTAGTCCGTGTCCAGCTTCTTTAATCTGTACAAGCCATGCTCCGGGAATTTTCTGTGCAATAATTAAAGAATTAGCTGCAGGAACAGCAACATCTTCAGTACCTGTTACAACCAAAGTTGGTATGGTTATTTTTGAAAGTTGACTGCAAACACCGGTCCAGTTAGTTGCAAACCAGTCTTCAACAATCTCGAACTGCTGAATTGCTGTATCAAGTGGTACAATTTCTTTTGATTGTGGAATGGATAAACTATTGGGATGTGATCTGATCCATGATTCCGGAAACAAGATAGAAAGAAGTTTTCCTACATCCTGTGAACGGTTATATGCAAAATCAGATGAAATTTTTACAACATCTGGGTTTCGTGGTATATTTTCTTCTCCACCACATGATGAAGCAACAAGTATAAGCCTGTTTACTTTTTCTGGATGCAAAAGTGCAAGTTCTTGAGCTACAAAGCTACCAATAGAATAAGAAGAACATCTGCTTTCTGTATTTTCAAAGCATCTAACAAACCAGCCGTATCATTTGCAAATTGGATCATTGAGAATGGTTTGGTACCAGTAGTTGTATTTCCAACTCCACGATTATCAAATATAATTACTGTGTGATTTGAGGGGAGTTTTCTTAGGATAGTGGGATCCCAAGTATCCATAGGAGAGCTACTACCACTGATAAGCAAATTGGATCACCATGTCTAAAGACCTTATATGCAATATCTATATCTCCAGCGTGAACCTTTTTTGCTGATATGTTTTGTACGTTTAGTGAGTTTGCATTATTATTCTTATCTGAATTAACTTGGCTTGCTTGACCGGATGCAAATTGAATAGACACAATTCCAAATGACAAAGCAATTAGCATAAGTAAAAAAGTGCTAATAATTATACTATGTACTTTTATCCTTCCCGCCATAAGATGATACATTTGTTGACAGCATGTAAGTAGAGCCGCTCTTAACTTTTTCGTATAGCAGTCACAACAATAATCAAAAAACTTGATTGACGGAAGGATCTTATTGGCGATAGAGAAAGCGACACATTCTTTCACGTTAGGGCTACATACGATGAACAAATAGCGTATGCATTTGCAAACTTTAAATAAGACTCGTGAACCTATCGAACTTGCAAGATCTAAAGGTCTTTCAAAAAATGTTGATGAAATATTAGAAAAAAGGGCAAAAACTATTGCGAGGGTTGGAGAATACACGTTTACTGCATATGGAGATTTATTTAAATCAAAACCTTTAACTGTTTTAATGCTATCCACAATGTTGCTTCTGATAACACCTTACAAACAAATAGATTTTAGAAAGCCACATTGATAGACTTATAATAAAAAGTATTTATCCGAGAATAAAGGTACGTCTGTATGTATCTAACTGTTGTAACTAGGCCTATTTATCCGCATGAATATCAAGTTGCTATTAGCGAATCACATTTTTGGTGTATAATAGTATTTCACAAATCAATAATAAAACAAGGACAGGAAGAAAATGATTACTAACGAAGCAGAATTTATAATGAATCGAGACAATATAAGTACATTAGTGATGGCATTGACATTCGTAGTTTCTGTTATTTTTGGTTTTACAATATATTTCAGCGATCCTAGCCTTAATCAGGCTTGGTCAGTAATACAACAACAAAAGGATAAAGGTTTGGTCGTAGGTGGTGTGCATTCACCGGAATTTCAATCCGAGAAAAACAATGACACTGTGAAGAATGCTGTCCAAACCGGAATAACTCATCCGGTAACAACAGCAGGAATGGTAGGAAATCATAATATAACTACGATGAAGCTTAATGCTACTCAATTCCAGCAAATTGACAAGGCACATTTTATAAAGGCACCTGAATTTGCTCAAATCAGTGGATATATTAATACACCTAATAATAGTCCACTTACACTTTCATCTCTTAAAGGAAAAGTGGTGCTAATATACATTTGGACATATACGTGCATCAATTCGATCCGTCCGATGCCGTATATTCATGATTGGAATCAAAAATATTCTGATAAGGGTTTAGTCGTAGTTGGTGTGCATTCGCCGGAATTTCAATTCGAGAAAAACTATACTAATGTGAAGGATGCGGTCCAAAGGTTTGGAATAAGATATCCTGTAATACTAGATAGCGATCATGGAACTTGGAATGCATACCAAAATAATTATTGGCCCAGATATTACTTGATTGATACTCAAGGGTATATAAGATACGATCACATAGGTGAAGGTGATTATAATCAAATAGAAAAATCAATTCAGTCCCTATTGGCTGAACGTGCTGCTCTGATGGGTGAAAAAGAAATAAGCTTCAATACAAAACCTACCACAGTAATTAAACCAGGAAGTTTGTATTACGTAGACTTAAAGCAGAACACAACACCAGAAGTATACATAGGGTATAATACAGCCAGAGCTCCGCTTGGAAATCCTGAAGGCTTCAAACCGGATCAGACAATTTCATACTCAACCCCATCAACTACAAATTTTAAACCTGATATTGTGTACCTTCAGGGTAAGTGGAAAAACAATCCCGATAATATGGAATTACAAAGTAATATGGGGCGCATTGTTTTGACATATTATGGAAAGTCTGTAAATATAATAGCGGGAGGAAAGGGTGGAGGAGTTGTTTTTAATGACGAAGGAGCAGCTGCAACATTAACATCAAACAATTCACTGGGTGAGGATTTATCATCTGATGGTAGTTTCAGAATTGACGGACAAAGGCTGTATAATTTAGCTATACATAACAACTACACTGCTCATAGTATTGTAATCGATGTTAAAGGAAAAGGGTTTCAATTCTATACCTTTACTTTCGGATAGATGGCAGAGACGATATGATAATGTCAAGGCCATATTAATAGGAATTTCTTATCTATCGTTGTTCTTCTACCAACTATGGTTACTCCTGTTCCTAGGGGGTTCAAAAATTGATGTTAAGACTGTTGAATCATCTTAGCCTCCAGCAAGGCAAGCAATTCCAGTTATGAAGCATCATTTCTTTTCAATAATTTAAAAGACATGACAAAAACGGCGAATATTACTATGGCACTTATTAGAAATGTAGCTGCACCGATTGAATTATATAAAAAGCCACCTAAAGTTAGCCCCAAGATACTTGCCAAACCTCCAAAACTGCCTGCAATGCCTTGTACTGCTCCTTGGAGTTTAGATCCTGCACGCCTTGATAATATGGACATGAAAGAGGGCCACATGAGACCATTACCAACTGCAAATAATATTACAGCCAAGCTGACTGAGATAATATTATTTGATACAAATAAGATAAAGTTTGTACCTAAAATAATACTACCAAATATGACTAATCTTTCCTCTGAAATTTTTTTTAATGCTTTACGTAATACAGGACCTTGGACAAAAGCCATAATTCCACCTAATATCGCATAAAATATTCCTAGCTGTGTCACTGACCATTTCAGATCGTTAGCTGCATGCGTAGGAAAGGCAGCGTAATAGATATTAAAGCCAAGAAAAATCAAAAAATACAATACAAGTAAAAAAGGGATATATTTTATTTTGAAAACATCACGCAATTTGGATTTTTTAGTTTCTACATCCGAATAGCATTCTCTGCATTCCTGCGAAAAAACTTTTCTAATGGTTCCTTGCTCT
The DNA here is from genome assembly GCA_014523665.1 of Nitrososphaerales archaeon TH526. Classification (GTDB taxonomy): domain Archaea; phylum Thermoproteota; class Nitrososphaeria; order Nitrososphaerales; family Nitrososphaeraceae; genus TH5896. The sequence goes on along the minus strand of JAATVR010000096.1, from coordinate 461 downwards.
GGAACTAATATTTCCTTTGGTGGGAGCTTAGATTCTCTTAATAGAAAAACAATTACAAATATTGTGATCAAAGATAAGATTAATGCTGCTAAGACAGGCAATATCGCTCCATAAATAGTCCCTCCCATAATACCAGCTATTGCAGGGCCTATGATAAACCCAAGGTTAGAAGATATTGCCATTTTTCCAAAGTTCTTACTCCTAGTGGAATCTGATGAAAGATCTGAAAGATATGCATTTGCAATAGAGATATTTCCACCAGTAATTCCATCAATAGCTCTTGCAAGAAATAAGAGAAGCAATGGAACAATAACAACAAATGTTCCTAGGATAGGGATATAAATATTGAAAGACTCATCAGAGGGTAAAAATAAAGCAAAAAGGAATATCAACCAACCAATTGATGTTCCTATGTTACTTAATAGAAGAATTTTCTTCCTTCCATATGTATCAGACCACTT
>JAATVR010000754.1 GCA_014523665.1 Nitrososphaerales archaeon TH526 | reverse complement strand
TTCGTTGATAGACAGTTGAAGATCATCTTCTCTCTTTTTTAATTTCAAGTTTCGGTCACAGAAATCTTGATATGTTAAAGCTATATTGTTCAATTCAGTTCTCCATGAATTTATTTCAGCTTGCAGAGAGCTTTTTTCCTCTTTGAGTCTATCGTATTCTAATCTAACCCTGGGAAGATATCCGTTTGCAATCTTGAGCAGCTCTACTACTTCGCCGTCACCCATTCTCGCATTCTGAGTCAATTGGACAAGGTTCACATATGGCCAGGGGTTATCCTTGACCTGCAGATAAGCCTTAGTGAATTCAGTAATACCTAAGAGCATGAAATATTGGTGGTAATAGCTTATTGCTTTTTCAGCTTCTAGGTTTAATGCAATAGCAACCTGCACGGGGGTGCGTTGTTGAACATATAGCTCAAACGCTCTGGAGGAGATGGAAGTTGTTTCGTCAAGGCCTGCCCGACTTGAGATTGCCTTTATTGTGTTGGGCGATACATTTGCCCTTTGCGCAATAGATCGATATGAGTCTCCCTTTTCAAGCATTGCTAATACGAGAGATTCCTTCTCGTTCTTATTCATTACTCCTATGTTATTTAGATTTTCAAGCATTTTAGCTTTTGCTACTATGTGGTATCATGTGATGATAGCGCGTTATTTATTGGAATTTTCTGCATCTGTCTGGTATCAATATGAGCTTGATTCATATTTCATATGAAAAATATCTGAATCATATACTATAAGAGCCAGTGAGATGTTTAACACGTATCTGATGTAAGCCCCGATCGTATCATTAGCATAACCTCAGACCTCAGAAACCTCGGATCTGAGGTTATACACTTTCTAGTGCCACTCAGGGATTATACATTTCTACAGAGTCTCCATTTTTGTAATTTTAATATCCAGTATCATTTCAACAATTTTTGCTGCCACCTTTTGAGGACTAAGCATCTTATTCTTATTTTTCTCGTAATAATTGTAATCATAATCTCGCCACATTCTTGTCGCTACTTGTCCCAGAAATATTGTCGTTACTCTTATATTATATGACTTGACTTCTAATGCCAGACTTTCAGCCAACCCTGCAAGTCCAAACTTGCTTGCACAATAAGATGATAAATTACTAAAACCAGTTTTGCCTGCCCCGGAATTTACATTTACTATAACTCCAGCCGTTCTGTCATGTAAGGAAGAACAGCCTTTGTAAAAAGAAAGGCACCTTTTAGATTGGTATCTATCGTTTGATCCCATTCTTCTTCTGATGTATCCAATAATCTCTTGTCAAATGCTATTCCAGCATTATTCACAAGTATATCTATAGTTTCAATTCCGAATTTGTCTGCTGCCGATTGAACAAGAGAGTTCACTTGAGAAGATACACAGACATCACATTTTGAACCTAAAACATTGACTTGGTTATTTACATTTTCAATCTCTTTTACTACTGAATCAATTTCATGTTGTGTCCTAGAACACACAACGACATTTGCTACATGTTCTGCCAACAGGATCGCTGTTTCTCTTCCTATTCCTCTACCACTCCCAGTAATTATTGCAGTCTTGCTCTGCATATTACTTTGATGAATGGAATTCATACCTTTTTTCCCTCTGGTAAACATTGGCACTCACTTTAGAGATGTTGTCATCATTGTAGCTGTCTTATTATAACAGTTTTCATGATGTTTTCATAACCTTGAAAGCGACTAATGAAAGCACCTCTGAAAATTAGATATGACAATTATAATTCTAACTGGAGCTCCTGGTGTGGGGAAGACTACAATAGTAAGGGATGTGGCTCAGAAATTAAAGGAGGGAGGAGTAAGAGTAGGTGGTGTAGTCTCTAGAGAGATAAGAACGAATAATGTAAGAACAGGATTTGAGTTCATAGATCTTGCTACAAATGATAGAGATACTTTGGCTTCCATTACTGGGAATGGCCCAAGGGTTGGCAAATATTACGTTAACCTATCGGGATGTCGCTTTGCTGCTGAGCGGCTGATTAATGCACTCACTTCAGAGGTCATTATTTGTGATGAGATTGGTCCCATGGAACTTAAATCAAAAGAGTTAGTAGACGTCGTGAAGAATTT
>JAATVR010000753.1 GCA_014523665.1 Nitrososphaerales archaeon TH526 | reverse complement strand
TTACAGAGTATGGAAAGCATCAGGTTGCAGACACTGCTATGTACTTGAAGGAGATTCCGATAACCAGGATACTCGTTAGCCCAGTAATTAGAACAATCGAAACTGCAAAAATAGTATGTGAGATATTGGGCACCACGTACGAGGTAGATGAACGGCTCTATGAGATTGAGTTAGGAAAATTGGTTGGCATGAATTACGAAGAGATAGTTCAAAAATATGGCAATCTTTTCCTTAAATTTTATTCAGGAAATGATCCTACATTGCTTAGTTACGGCGTTGAATCATTTACATCTATAAAAAATCGTATAAACAATCTGCTCGAAGAACTTGGACACAGATGCAAGGATGAGAATGTCCTTCTTATAACTCATCTAGATCCGATCAAAGCGGCGATTTCTGTTCTTTTAGATCTTAATCCCAAGTCACTCTATAGATGGCACATACGCAATGCGTCATTAACTATCCTCAGGCAAGAAAGCCAGGTCTATTCACTCTCGGCTGTAAATTTAATGAGTATCAACAGATACTTTGAAGAATAAGGGGGAGTTTGGTCGTGAAGGAATTTGGGTTACATTAACATCTCTATTATGTCCATCATTCCTACAACTCGAATAACTTCTAAGGGGGGGCAAAGTGAATCAACTCTGTCTCTGCGTGTAATAAATTAAATAGTTTGAGACCTCACTAATTTACATCCCGTATGAATTTATTCACTAGGTTCAAGCCTAACATATCAGGACCTCGTACCGTTTCTATTCTTTTCATGTTATTTCTATACTGTCTACCGCTTGTTATCCTTAGCTTTGCCTCTACTAACTTCGCTTTTTCTCATCTAGAACATCTCCCACATTACAATGGGGGCTTTTCAGGAGTTGGTAAATACTATATATTTCAGGGCATGGAGCCTGACTTTCCGCGACCTGGAGAGCCTGCTGGAATTATTTTAAGCATTCAAGACAACAAGGGGTACGACATGACAAATATTGTAACTATGGTCGAAATCTATGATGAGAAATCCGGCGACCGGTTGGCAGTATTTCCCTGGACAAAGCACGATGTTGGCGATTTCAGGCTATATTACTCATTTCCACAGATCGGTAATTATGCGCTGGTCGTGAGTGTGGTCGATGATTTGCCTGCTAGTGAGGGCAGAATAGGCCTTTCGAGCCCCGCGAGAAGTACACTTTTAGATAGCTCTGATTGTGACTGTGAACGAGGGTTGATGAATATTTCTGTAACTAATAATTTTGGCACGATCTATTACAGTTCAATATTCACTGGAGTCCTTATGTGTATTGCAGTACTTGGAGCGGTTCTTGGCCTTGTCTTTCTTAAGAGAAGGAAGACAATTATGTCTGCAAATAGCGGAGATAAACAAGTTCTAAAGTATTGTATATTGTTCTTAGCAATGGCCGCGGGTTTTGTACATATTGCCGTCTTCCCTGGACACGCTTCTTTAAGAATCGAATATAGTATCTTCCTCTTCGCCGCGGGAGCAGCTCAATTTGCATATGGTATAGTGTACGTATTGATTTCATTAAACGAATCCAAGACCTCAAATAACGTCGCTTCTGTTCGAACACACTATAGGAAAACGGCGATCTTGAACCTGTTTGGTCTGATTGGCAGCTCTGTATTGCTTGGGCTATATCTTTATTCTGTTATTTTTCCCCCTCCTTTATCACCTAACAATGTTGCCGAGCAGATTGATGTTGCGGGTGTACTTGCTAAATCGACTGAGGCGATATTGGTGGGAGGTGTAGTGTACCTCATGATATGGGAACGTCGAAGGTTTAGATCGGAGCTTATCCGATGCCAACAACAATCTAGGAGTAAGCTATGACGAGACTTGGTAATGGTTTCATAAACATCGCAACCTATGACCCGTATTAGAAACCTTAAATTAGAAGTACAAGACTAATGAGCTAAAGAGTGAATCTGAAATGGTGTCTAGATTAGCAATATCTTGGGCCATGATAGGATGCCTATCCGTTATAGGTTATTTATCAATTTTCGGAAGCAATTTCATTGATGTTTTTGCCCAGGAAGCTGAACAGCTTATTATAAGAAGAGTTGCAGTATGGGATCTTTTCTATCAAGGTATGGTAGCGGCTTTTGTTGTGGGAGCGCTCGTACAGGGTACATTAGTTTACATTTACTGGAGATTTAGAGAATCCAATCCTAAAAACAGGGTACGAACTCAAAAGAAGGAGGCATAGCAATTATGGGTCATGCTACAGTAGAATGGATCTATGTGGGGGCAGTAATATCAATTCTATGCTGGGTGGGTGCTTCTGCGTGGAATGTAGAGCATAAACTTGAAGCTGCACCCCCGGACGCAGAGACTATAAAGGTAATTGGACAGCAATGGTTTTGGACTTTTGAGCATCAGGATGGGACAAAAGAGGTTGGTGAATTACATGTTAAACAGAATGTTCCATATAGATTTGAAATAACTTCACAAGACGTTATCCACGATTTCAATGTGCCTGATTTCGTTATATTAATGGATGCCGTTCCCGGGCGCATTAACACACTTTGGAATGTGTTTGATGTGCCAGGGGAATATTTGATTCAGTGCAGGGAATATTGTGGATTGCTTCATTATAACATGAGAGGTAAACTATTTGTTGAGCCTGCCTCTGCAGAGTCAACAGCACCAACAGAATCAGCACCTACAACCGCTGCCGCACCAGTTGCATCACCTTCAACCGCTTCGGGCAATCAGACCAACCAAACCAGCTCTGCAGCAGGACCTTCAGTGACTCTCAATATACTAGAAGGTGCATCAGTGCAAGGAAATCCAGCGTATGATCCCGATCCATTATCAGTCAATGCGGGAGATGTAGTGGGAGTATCAAATCAAGACACAGTACCTCATACTGCCACAAGTGGCTCTGGACCGGAAGATCCTGAATCGGGAAGCCAGTTTGACACAAGTATCATCGATGCAGGCGCAACAGCTCAGATAGATACTGCCAGTCTTGCA
>JAATVR010000752.1 GCA_014523665.1 Nitrososphaerales archaeon TH526 | reverse complement strand
GTCATCTTCAAGTTGCAACCTCTGAAAATATTGCCTTTAAGATCAAACTTGTGTCATGGACTATCGGATTTTACCGATCCGAGCGTCCTTACCTAATTAGAAAATCGGCAAGATGAAAATCAGAAGAAAATACCGAAATACATATTTTAAGAGTGGTATTTAGGTTTAGGATAGCTTCGATAAGCTATCATTAAGGGATAATATCATAGTAAACTTAAATTTATTGCCAGATAATTCCCTTCAAGTGAGCCGCAAATTTTGTGTCAATGACCAGAACCATGACGAATTTTAATACTTGTGATTCTAAAAGTACAAATGACTCTATGGCTGCTGCTTATGTCCTTATCTCATCGGAAATCGGATACGAGAATATCATAATTGACGAATTAATGGCAATTCCTCAGGTTGAGGAGGCTTCAAAGGTCTATGGTTCCAATTACGATATACTAGCAAAAATTTCTGCTGATTCTCCAGAAAAATTGAGAAGGATTCTAAGCAGTATTCGAAGAGTCGAGAAAATTAAGTCAACTCAGACAATGTTGATTGTTGAAGATGCCTAATGGGCAAGGTCGGGTATGGTAAATGTGTCAAATCTACCCCAGCAACTTGAAAAAGGAAGAATTGTGATTCTCATTGAGGGGTCTTGTTAAATGTCGCTACATATTTTAGAATCCTCACAGATAATCAATCATAATATTTCATACGCAACTATGTTGCGAAAACCTTTATTTTCTTTAACCTTCATGTTACGAAGATGCACTAAATCAGGCAACATTATGAAAACACGAGCCTTTAGCTGAGGCTGGAATTTAAGGCAGAAGTTACATTTGAATGTGTGTTGGATAAGGCGATTAGTTGGAGTGGCCGAAAGACGAAGACTTCATAGGATACGGTCATAAGCTTCTAACTACTTTAATCCAGTTTGCCTGAATACGAAGAACAGTAGAATTGTGCAGGACTTGTTTTAGTTTCGGTAATCCTTTTGGAACGCAAATCTTAAATTGAGAGAAATTGCACTCATCGTGTGAAATGATTATGAAGATAGGTTTTCAACGAGGAATGATTAGTTAAAGTTGCAATACCGCAATCCTCCTTCGACAAGGGACATTACTTTAGAAAAGGGGGTCATAAAAAAAAGTACGATAGAATATCGATTTGGAACGGTGAAACGGGAGTGAGAATTCTGACCTATAGATTGAATGCTTCTAATGCAACGATTCCTAATGGGCATTACGAAGAAGAGTTGGATGTAGGCTTCGACAGGAGTGTTTCTGAATTTCCAAATTGCGGTATTGTAAATATCAGGTAGTTTTGGCATGTCTTCAGCTTCATACAATCCAAAGGATTATTGGATAGAACAAGGAAAGGTTTACAAGAATAATTTTAGGTACAATAATAAATTTGAATTACAAGAGCGCCTTCTGATCGAATACTTAGCAAGTAACATATTTACGCCAACAAATTCTGGGGACGAGCCAGCGGAATTCTCCGTTCTAGAAGTAGGCTGCGGATTTGGTCGAATCACCAAATTACTCCTTACAAACTTCGGTAAATCAATCACGAAATATGTAGCAGTTGACATGTCACCGGACCAGATTAGAAACGCTAAGCAGTTCCTCGAAGGTCTCTATCTAGAAGAGAAGGCTGTGACTACTGTTGACGATAGTAAAAGCAAGTACGATAACCGTTTGGAATTTATCGTCTCTGATATTCAATCACTACCTTCTACTGGCGCCACTAATCAGAAATATGCCCTAGTGCTGGCCTGTGAAGTTCTTCTCCACGTACTCCCTTCGGATATACACCAGGTCATGCACCAGCTCATAGAAATGTCCAACAGACATGTCATAAACGTAGATTGGTACGAAGAGGAACTGCCCAAGAAAATTGCACCTCACAATTTCATTCATCACTATGAAGAGATTTATACAAGCAACCCATCTGTGAAGCGAGTTCATAGAATACCCATCGTAAAGAAAGGGATTCTTTCAAAATTGGATACAAAACAATCAATATTTCATGCTTCAAAACAGGCAGATTAAACGGGTCCTCCCTCTTCGCACAGTTGCTGGATCCAGAGTTTGGCAGCTTTTCTACTACAGAATAGGAAATATATGGCACAAATGAAAAAACTCTTTATTGATGGAATTGGAAAAAGAAATCAAAAGTAGTTATTTGGAAGTGCTGATTTGAGTTCCTTCGATCGAACTTGTGAATTTAGTGTCTTTCGCAAATAATATACCCATTGGAGGCAAGTGGACTCCGAGAACCAATATAACTTTCAATAGTTGAAAGATCGCATTTCTTCTGAAAATACTTTCAGCTTTTTATCATTGTCTCTATTTCAGTTCTTAGCTCGCTACACCTGTTTCTGATTGTAACATCTGTAACTCCGGCAATATCCGCGAAGAATCTCTGTGTCTTGGTGGCGTCTCCATAGTGCTGACAGATTAGGTAAAGTACTGCTGCTGCTAGCCCCATGGGGTCCTTACCGGCAGATAGTTCCTTTTCGATGATTTCATTCATAATCCTTATTGAATGCCGTTTCACCTTTTCGCCAACGCCAGTAGAGTTTGCGAGTCTGACCAGGTAGTGCATTTGGTCTATTGATGGTATTTTCAAATCAAATTTCAATACTATTAGCCTATATGCGCTCGAGATTTCCTTACACGAAATGTTATTGGCTTTAGCAACATCATTTAAAGTCCTTGGAATTCCAACTTGTCGACAAGCAATATATACGCATGCCGCTAGTACGGCTTGAGTTGTCCTTCCCCTAATCATTTTGTTGTGTTGAATTTTTCTGTAGATACGTGCAGTTTTCTCAACTATTGAATATTGCAGGCCTAATTTTTCTTTGCATCTTCTAAGCGATGAGACCGCTTGATTTAGGTTCCTCGTTTCCGAGTCGAACTGCAGAATGTGATCCCACCTCCTCAAATTCGACAACTTTTCATGCAATTTTGGATCCAGACGCCTACCTGATGCATCGCGGTTCTCCTTGCCTATCACTGTAGCTAGACTTGTGAAGGGCAGACTTAGTGAGAACGAAACATTTTCCCGGTCCCCGATAACACCCTGTACATCTTGATGATTCACGTCCCAACTTGGGTAAGTTTGGACCATTCCACTCGTAATAACTGCTCCACAGCCAACGCAGATAGTCTCTCCAGACTCAGGATCTGCGACGACCGAGCAATGCTTTTCCCCATCACAATGCTTGATTACCTCATTTCGCGGCAACACACGCCCTCTACACGTACGCAAATCAAAGATTTAATACCTTTGAAATGATAGTAAGGAGCCATTTTTCAAAATTTGGATCGCTGAATACTATTTGAGTGATTGGGGTGCAGAAAAATGTGATCGATTCACCTTCAAGATACTCAATTTGGTGTCTGGATCTCCATGTGTAATTTTGTGGGGTAAATTACCCACTTATATACCAATTATCATTTCAAAACTTCGTCCATCTGAGGGTCACAGATTCGGTACCACATGTTCGACCCAGACTTAATCTTGGAGTCAGTAGTAAGAAACAAATACTTTTTCTTAAAATAAGAGTGGATGAGATCCTACGAAAGGCTTTTGGCCATACACGCTACAAAAATACATCACACGTCATAGTACATATAGAATTGCTGCAGTCTTGATTCGCTTTGTTCTTCAAACTCTCGTACCATGGAAATCTCATTCTCCTTAAGGTCGATGTATGTTTCAAGGCATTCGTCATTGAAACACGAATTAGTCAAATAAAGCTGATCACTTTTCAGTGCGACAATGGATTCTTCAAGACTCCCTGGTACTGATTTGATCCCAAAGTCCATTCTTCGTGAATCAGACATCT
>JAATVR010000751.1 GCA_014523665.1 Nitrososphaerales archaeon TH526 | reverse complement strand
TTGTGAAGCAGACAGACCTACTGTCTACATCCAGTAACTTAGCTTAAAACAGAAAATATTATTATATTCTTAACCTTTTCTAACATAGAACTTGAATATTGTGATAATGTAAACGTGATTATAAATGTAGTTGAGTACAGGTAGTTATTGGTTCAATATTTCGTAACTGCTCCTTGACAGGAGTGAAATAAGCAGATGATGTATGAGCTAACAACAGTATTTGCGATCTCATGAATCCTAAGCCCAATCGCTTTAACAACGCAAGCCGCATTGCCTGGAATCGATTCGAGTTTCTATCACAAAATCAGTGAACAACGCAAATAAGAAATCTACGCAGTAGCCAAACTATATCTAGAAAAAGAACAATCTAAAGCACCAGAAACATTATCTTACCATCTTAGGAATAGCCTGCATATACACTACCGGCAGCTGATCTAACAAACGAAATTTATGAAAAGGAAATAATGGAGAACACAGAATACAGCAAAACATGTTTGAATCAAAAGTCTTATCTATGGTATTCAGCGAAACTTTGTAGCTCACAATAGAAAAATGATCACTGAAGAATTCCTAGTATTCGCTTGCCCTGACCAGCGATACTAGTACCGACCTGGATAGTCACGAAGGTGATTAGGAGGAAAGACAATGGTTAACGCAGTAAAGGCAATGAGGGGATTAATAATCCTTGGAATTGCCTTAGTGTTCGGAAGCGTTACAGTTTGGAATTCGCTTAAAGATGTCGCAGGCGCAGAACAATGGGTACCGTAGAGATGCTCTTGTTCAATATATCACACTCATTTTGAGATTAGACAATTGATCTTCTTAATCAACTCCTCATTTCCAACAGGTTTACGAATGAATAACTCTTTATTCAATGTGCTATATTCTTTATCTCTAAACTCCTCGTAGTAAAATTCGCTGGCTGTAATAAAACAAGCTTTAACAATAGGATCTATCTCCTTTATTTCCTTGTATAATTCAAAGCCGTCCATCTCTGGCATTTTGATATCAAGTATAACCAAGTCGTAATAATTTGGTTTGAAGCTTGATAATGCTTCTTTGGGTTCATTAAATATATCAACTACAAATCCATAGTACTCTAACGACATTCTGTAATATAGAGTAAGGTCAGAATCGTCATCAACTATCATGATTTGTTTCCCTCTTATCCATTCGTCCATTTATTTAATACCCATTACTTGTTTGTATTTAACCATTATAAAATACTGGACATGCAGCATTTAGCAAACACGTTAGTCACTCCTATCATATGAAAGGGGACAAGTCTAGCATCAGAAATTTTAAATCTTGAAATAATGGAATTGTTATTATCAATAGTTGTACTCCTGGACATAATTGTACGTAACGAATCTGATTATTTATATTCTATGAAGGCAGTGCATGACATTGCAGTGTCTAGAATAAGGTCCATTGATTTTGGCATTACTGACTTATTGGATGGTTAACATAACATTTCAAATAGCAAAATCTCGAGGAATATTTGAAATATTAGATGCAGAGTTTGAAGTCGATAAAGTAACCTCTCTCAACAGTATTCTCTGACAGTAAAGGATTATATGTATCTTAAAAATAAAAGAGTTTCATTTGTAGCATGGAGGGATTGGAACGCCGCTCGAATCTCCGAGCGTACTACGATAGGATTGAAAGTAAACACCTCCGTGCAAACCGATCTTCGTATTGTTTAAATCGACCTATTTTAGGATTGGAATTAGAGGATGAAGAACATCTTTTCATTGCCATAGTCTACTTTAAATCGAACTATTTTAGGGTTCAAGCTTATTTAAACCAACATAGGCTGACATTGGTTTTCCTAATCGATTCAAATTGTTCTGACACCATCTCATTTAACTCTAGCGCTGATTTATGTACTACCCTCAACGAGTCACAGTATCCCCCGGTCAGTACACCAAAACCTAACTCCTCCTCCGTCACCAGACTGATCAGTGTAGGTATCATTACGCTGATTGTAGCGTGAGAATTTCGTGTAGTATCTCTGAGATATTTGAAAAAGTCTTGGAAACCATTCTCCAAGTGACATGACATAAAATCGTGGGAATCGATGCCTTCTCTTAATGTTATGAATATGGCTATCAAAGGTATTTTACCTAAGTTCTAATATGGATTTCCGTCACATATGCGGACAGTCGAAACACCATTGCAACTTTCTTCTTTTTAAGTATCTACCTGATTTTGATCAAGCATAATCTGACTTGTTGATAAATTTATCTTTTTATACGATATAATTTGAAGGGTTATAGAAGGGTACCAGGAAGGTAGATTTGAACGAGAAGAAGAGGCTGTCTGCCGAATATACAATGCTTTCGATTCTCGAATATCTATGTATTAATTCTCAAAGTGGGCCATTAAGCAAATATCATATTCTAACCAAGGTATCTGTAATTAAACAGCAAAGACATGATAGGATATCTGAGATATTGAATATATTGGAGGAGAACGGACTTATAGGGTCAATTAAGATTTCCGACTCAACTTTTTATGAAATTACTGATAAGGGAAATAGGGCATATCATAAATGGGTTAAGGATTTTCTAACCTTCGTGAGATCTATGTAACTTCAAAAAAGGAGTGTATTAGTAAGCAAGTTAGGAGAACTCAAAAAATTTGGTACGAAAATTGGGACTAACAGTATTATTTCAATTTGTATATCATATACTCTATCAACTTCCGTTGAGCATTTTCTGTGCTTCTTCTGCGTGAGTAACAGATCCTGTGTTATCTCCTTGCTTCAACGCCTGAAGGGCCGCTTCAATATGCTTTTCCGCAGCACTTGCAGATGGCATATCTTCAAGAACTTTCTCTGATTGCAATAATTCCTTCCTTCCCTCATCAGTATTCCCTCCCTGTATTGCAGTTACTGCAGAATCTATCTGCTGTCCTATCGATTGGTTCGAAGTCGAGGCAGCAGAAGCCAGTACAGATGCGGGGCCGAGCTGCGTTACCATTGACAAGATTATTACAGCAGATATTACAACCGCAACTATGGTACTTATTTTGTTTGAAATTGTTTTCTTCATGCAAGTCATGAAATAGTTTGGTATAAAAGGAATGTAGGAACTTAGTTCTTATAGTCTTTTTATAATCTACGCTGTTACCGTCTATTTGGGAATGCGAATTCAAAATATTGTAGTGTACCTGTTAGCCATGCTGCTCTTTTCAAATGCAATAGTGTATTTGATAGTGGCCTTTCAGGAATATGGTGATCTAGTTGAATTTCAAAAAATAGGTATAAACGGTGAAACACAGGAAAAGCACCTAGAAATTTCTGTTTTTGTTGGAGCATCTCTGATATACTTGGGGTT
>JAATVR010000095.1 GCA_014523665.1 Nitrososphaerales archaeon TH526 | reverse complement strand
TGTATAGATGTTAAGTGCAAATACCTATGTATGCAGGACCTGTAGATCCAGATTTCAATTGATCAAGATATCCCCATCACAAGATGATGCGAGGTTCTGTCCTTATTGCGGACATGCAACTGTTGACCCTCATCAATTTATCTTCTGTTAGGAATTTGAAATTATACCGAGTGTGCGCGTGCGAAAGACGAAAGAAAGAAGAATCTCAGAGGACTTTATATGATTCGAAATCTCTAACATAAAACTACTTTCAAAGAAAAGTTAATACCGAGAATCGAGGAACTATTTGTTCTTAGTCTTCGTCATGTATTCGCCCATCTGTTTAAGTCTATTAATAAAAGTATTGTATCCATAGTTTTGTGTATCTAGGACATTGCTCCAAAAGGCACTCGTTGCGAACATTGTCGCCAATTCATTTAGTTCTTCATTAGATGCACCCCACATCTTTGAAACCTCCTTATGATATGTTTGGCAATGAGGACAATTCGCAGCCAGATCAAGAATAATCCTTGGCCATATGTGAATCTTGCCAAACTAGTACATAATGCAAGAATGGGTGATGGTGAGGTAATAGAACTACTTAGGATCACAAACGGATATCTTCCTAGAGTTAGACTAGAATATGATAGAGTCAAGAATGAGCTAAATGCTTGGAAAGCTGAATTAGGTAATACAGTTCGAATATATCAACAGTTCGTCGATCGAAATCTAGAATTAAAAAGGAGAGAAGTTGAGCACCAACGAAATATCGATAAGATGGAGAATAAAAAGGCTGAATTGCAGAAGACTACTACTGAGCTCAGACAGCACTTAGCGGATTTTCAGGAAAACAATACTTATCGTGATAGTCTCAACCCAGTAGTTAAACGAGAGAACATTATCTCAACGAATGATGTATTCATAGCACCACCAAATATGGCATCAATTATCATTAGAATCAAAATGAAATGCTGCATTACCATCCCCAAGTTGAGCCATCATCTAGGACATTAATTTTTGATACTAAAGACTTGTTTTAAGCCACTTTCCGAGGTCAACAAGAGTAAGGTTGCATGTTATCAAATATTCTCAGTATGCCTATCAAATCATAATAGCACTATTTGGTTTTATCATGATGTGTAGTATAATTAGGTTTTTAATAGAATTTAAGTCCTAACGACTGCCTTTGCATAAGACACAGGTAGAGGACACTGCTATAATGTTTAAGAGGTATGCCATAATATATGTAATATACAAAGATGGAAGATAAGAAAGAAATTCAAAAGGAAACTTTGAAGCCAATTACTAAGGTGAAATCCAAAGAAGATAAGGAATTACAAGAATTAGAGGTAGAATCAACTGGAGGAGGAATGGGTGCAGGAGGAGGTTAATACCGAATAGAGGGGTTTTGCCCTATATGCATTAGATAAGTCGGTAAGTGCATATCATTATACTTTTGATGATACAAGGTTTGCTTTATGTGGTTTATGTCCCAAGACGTAAGGCGTGATATAACTATGATTTCACTCCAGAAAAATGTGCGGCTAACCAAGGAGGTCCAGTATGGTTCCTGGCTGACCAGCTCGGAGGTCGGGAAGAACTAACATGTTCTATTCCCGCAGGAAAGGCTATTCTTATCCCCCTTCTCAACGCCAAATGTGGTTATGACGCTCCTGAAGTAAAGAACGATGAGGATTTGTGTACGTGTGCTTCAGCAGGAAATGAATACGGAGCAATAGAAGCTTCGGTAGATGGAGTTAAGCTAAAGAATCTGGAATCGTACAAAGCACAATCCGGTTATTTCAACTTCTCTAATGCGGATAACAATATCTATGATTCATGTGCAGGTACATATAGAGCGTTTGCTGATGGTTATTTCGTATTTTTAGAGCCATTACCAGCTGGCAACCATGACGTGAATCTCAAAGTAAGTGTGCTGAATCCTATCGAACCTAGCTTTAACTATATTGCAGACTGGACATATCATCTAAATGTAGTTCCATCAAACTCTACTATGACAGAGACTTAATTAAAAGTGGACAATATTTTCTAAGCAAAGAATAACGTAAGAGAATATTATTTTGTAAAACTGAGCCCCAAACTAGGTAACCTGGATAATATTCTCCATCATTGGATAATTCAATTAGTAACAAAATAATACAATGTCTCCACTAAATAATTGTCAACAAACGGGGCTTCACTAAACCTGTTGTAGACATGATTTGGTGGTTAAATCGATTCCCCCAAACCATTCACCTGATCTCCATTTGATGACGCATTAAAGGAATCCTTAAGATTCATCCATCAACGGAGGAAGTAATCATATCATTAAAGAGTGCACAGAATAAAGGTAATAATCCTTACTCACTAGATAAGAATAGGTTAGCTCACATCATAATATCATGATAAGGAAAAATAGAGCGACCCAGCCAGTTATCCACCTGGATCGCCCTACAATGTCAATAAAGAAATCGCTGCGATTTCTACCTAATATAGATACTTTCTTCCTAATAACATGTTCTTAATATAGTATCTGTTTAATTTGTATTAATAATAATAAATCACTCTAGCTTATTAGTTACTTGAGGCACATTAATTGTACCAGTGCCGTTTAACAAGAATAGACAGGCCCCTGGAAGAAATTCTGCAAAGACCAGGGGCCCATGTTGTCAATGATGTGGGGTCTTCTAGTTTTGTTCCATTTTGCCATATGCTTCCTTGTGTGAAGGGCAATACAAGAAAGCTACATTACTACTAAGGAAATGATTTACTTAAACAAAATGAAAGTAACTTAGGGATTATGAAATGGGATCTGAAACATGAATAAAATTACTTAATCTTACTTCTCATTTTGGTTTTTTATAATCTTGAATAATAGCCTCTGTTCAATATGGTTAGTTGGTTGTAGACCCCGGCTGGGGTAACAGAAAACACAAGTTAGAAAAACCCTAAGAAAACACTTTCAATTACATGACGTATACTGGAAAGACAAGAAGTTTATTAGGAGCAACAGGCATGCATACCATTTGTAAATTATTCCAGTCGATGTACCGTTTTTTCTAACTGGTAAATATCCTGCGTAAGACTACCTATTTTATTAGTTGTATCCTTATGTATTATTAATGATAGCAAGTGTGACATAGTCCACTGTCTTTTATTTTCTAGCCTAAGCCTATCTAACTCAGTTAAACCTTCTTTCTTCAAAAAGATTTTGTAAAGGTCAATCCGTTTTTCAAAGACTAATTTCATCTTTTCATATTCTCCATGTGAGTCTTCTTGCTCCTGATCTAGTTTATCCTCTTCCGCTCTTAACTCATTCACTAATGTTGTCATGTGCTGCTGATTAACTGTGTTAAAGGTATTAATGTGCAATGACTAAGTTGGGCCTCAAGGAATGGCAGCGGCAGCAGGAGCTACATATATGACAGGAAACCCCACAGAAACCCAGCAAATGGTAGCAGATATTCCCCGAGAAGAGGACGTACTACAAGAACCTGAAGAACCAACGGAGGAAGAACCAGAGGAAGAGCAAGGTAAGGAGGACTCACAAGAAGGGGCTTCCTGACCCACCACCCAAGGGTTGAATATCGCCGGGATCCTAATTCAATATCCTTAAGAGTTTGTTAAGGATTACCATTTTGCAGATGACCACGACGCTAAAAGACATTATGAGAAAAAGGCTAGAGACTATCGAGGAATCAGCATCTGTGCAAGAAGCTGCTAAAAAATTAAAGGATAAGGATATCAGTTCGTTGATAGTAGTCGACAGAGAAGGCAAGCCTCAAGGTTTAGTCACTGAGCGAGATATAGTTACCAAAGTATGCATTAGTGATACATTTAC
>JAATVR010000094.1 GCA_014523665.1 Nitrososphaerales archaeon TH526 | reverse complement strand
TCTAATCCAGACGATATTTCGTAACCCTGGTAGATTTCATTCTCAACCTAAACTTGGTCCTTCCATCGACCTAATTGCTAGCATAAACGCCATATTGAGATTTCCTGAGGTACAATGAACACAATATAATTTGTACATTTACAATACCTGCTCTGGCTAATTCGGCTCCTATACCATAGCCAACGAGTGCTATTCCGGTACCTAATCCTGCCATTTCAATTCCACCTTTTATGATGTTCATTTGGGCAATGCGTGCCTTTATTGCACCTATTAGGAAGGAAGAAGCAATACTTATCAAAATTGCTACTAAGATAGCCGTAGTCGATGACATGAACCCAAACTTAACCACAAAGTATGGAAGAATCGGAAGAATTCCACCAAGCAAAAATGAACCAAACATTACTAACGCACCTTTTAGCGGGTTCCCTAGTATCTCCAGATTAAGACCGAGCTCTTCTGTAAGCATAGTCTTGAGTCATACTTCCTTGTTAGAAGTTATTTTATCGACTACCCTCTTCAGATCCACTCCTTCAAATCCTTTCGATTTGTATATCTGTTCAATTTCCTGTCTCTCCTTTTCTGGAATATTCTCTATTTCGAACCTCTCTCGCCTTATTTCCGACTCCAATATCTGTCTCTGGGATTTCACAGCTAGGTAGTTTTGTACGGCGATGGCCTTGGCACCTGTAAACATTCCTATAAGTGCAGCCAAAATAACAATGTCAGCAGCAATTATTGCGCCTCCAACTCCTGCTATGATTCCTAAAGACGTGTTAACACCATCTCCGAATCCAAATACTACATCTCTAATGTAGTTGCTTTCTTTAATATGAGGTTCAACATGAACCGAAGGCTCAGACGATTTCATTTGATATTATGCAATTAAGTAAGATTAATTATAAAAGATTGCAGAAGCAAGATTACATTTATCCTTATTATTTTGGGTCGTCCCTTGATGTTATGCCTTACAGCCAATTTTCTTGTTCTAGAATTTTTGAAGAATAATACTGCAGAATCTAACTTTTAAATTCCCGAGCTGCTACTTGAACATCTTCCAGATATGGACAAAGGTTAATTCGAAACCCCTAGTTCACGTGGTTTTCTCCCTGTTTCAAATAGTTCATATTTTTTCCCTAATAACTATGAAAACATAATTGAGACAAAAGATATTAGCAAATCCAAGTAACAAAAATAATAAAGGGTGCTAAAGAAGAGCCAAAAACCTCTGCAACAATGGCAAATAGAGTCACATGCCACGCCGTCGGTAACACCGCAATGTGACGTCTTATCGAAGTCTTTACTCTGTTTGAGTAGAATTAACTCCAATATTGAATACTCCTATGTATCCTCCCAGTAGGTATTTAGTAAGGTTAAGCATTAGATGCTCCCCCGCATTGGTTTGCACTAGGCCATCCGTTGAGGATCCTGGGTAGATTCCATCTTCTTCATTTGTCATGTCAACAGATCCATGATTACTGTAAGGTGGTTGTTTATGCACCTCTGCATTCATCGAGTTGTCAAGATAAAATTGCGACGTCCATTCAAATGGATTCTGTAATCCCTCTTGTGATCTAACCTTAATATGTATATGAATTGCTCTGCCCTCATACCAGCCTGGATAGATCGTAGTAAATCGAACAGTTCCATTATCATCTGCTATTTGGTAACCTCGCAGGAAGTTCTTTCCTTTAGTACCGTCTTCAGCGACACCGGAATAGGCACCCTGGGAATTTGCTTCCCAGACATCTACTTTCGCGCCACTAAAAGGAATACATGAGTTATCATCCCCCTTTATGTCATAGACATTAGTGACAAGATGCAATGGAATGCCTTCTTGCATTGACCCATCAGAGGTTTCAGATCTCAAATCAGAACGATTTGGCATGCCATCCACAAAGTAGGGGCCCTGTGTCTGCTGTCTGCTGTGGTGTACCTTCAACTTCTATCAATGATGGCGTCAATATACATGTCTTATTTGTTGAAGTAGCAATTTGTTGAGATGAAAGTTGGTCAAATGGAACTGGCGGTGGTGGAGAAAATATCATATTTGTATCCTGTGCTAGTGCAGATTGACCAGATGTATTGGTGCTCGGGTCTAGAGGAACAAACATTAAAAGTAAGATTCCAGTTACTAGTACAGTTCTTTTTAGTATTGCATATTCTGCCATATATCATCAAGAACTTTTATTGTATTTAGAACATTAGCAGAAGATGGAGGCCCATTATTTTCATCTATTTTCTTATTGAAGACCCAGAAAGCGCCTAGTTGAAATGCTCTGAGAACACCAAATCCATACTGAACCATTGCCTTTCTTGTTACTTTCTTGTGTTGCCCCTTTCGATTTGGTTGACTTTGTACTTTGTTACACCTAGATGGACATGACAGTTGACGCTTTACACAATCAAGTAGTGGGCTAGCGGGCCAGACTATTCCTCAGACAGATATGCACTAGAGATACATTGAGATTAGTTATTGGTCGCAGAGTACTTTATCAACCTAATGAGTACATGCTATGGTCCTACTTAAAGGGAGTGTGCGTTACCGATATGTACATCGAGTTCTTTCTTGTTACGAGCAGTTAGTCCACAAATAGTACAGGTTCGAGACAGATTATAATCTTGTTCTGTCAGTTTACTTACATTCTGTATATGGCCGCAACTCAAGTAATGTTCGTCAAAATTAGCACCATTAATAATTTGTGTTATTTCGACCTCAAAATTGCAGACCTTGCATTTAGTAGTATCCTTGGTTCCCATGAAATCATTTTATATGTTCCATTATCATTTATTAAAGTTATTTTCAATTGGGCTGTTAATTCAATGGCTTAAGTAACTATCAAATATTAAAGCCATTCATTTTGAAGTACTGCTATCTATAAAATAAAAAAAGCACCATTCAGAGTCTGATCTAGTGCAGGTGATCTCTCTTGTTCTCTTATCTCTAAATACTATCTATTCCACTAGAGGTATATGCAGGGTGAGCCAGGTGTAGACTATGATGAACCTAATCTGAATCCACTGTCATGCGATATATGTAAGCAGCAATTCGACAGCCTAGACGCGCTGGGAGAGCACCAAAAGAAATACCATAATATGTAAAAAATATAATAGCATTATTTTTCCAGCAAGAACATGATAGACGACAATAATAAGTGGAAAATTTTTATTGGTATATTAGTGATGATAATGCAGATAGAGATTTTAGGTCATCAATGTCATAATAAGATAAAAACAAATAATATGATTACCAAATCACAAATTTGACATGATAGCGATAGAAATCACGGGGTCTTGGTTGGTGAATTTGGATAATAGAAATTCTAATGACGCCGAAGTACACTATATTAAAGGATTCAATCTCATGAAAATTAAATCCGATATCTAAAACGGTATCATGATATTGGCTACCTTACTATCTGAGCTTTATAGTGCCGATTCTCTAACGTCACATGAAGATTTTGCTTGAAATGCTACCTTCAAGAGATATCTCGTAATTTCTTAATTAGAAAAGCTAATTAGATCGCCGGCAAACCTAACGTTCATCTTCAGTAGCCGAAACGGATCTCCATTGGTTTATAAGAGGTTGCTTGCACACCCATTGCAGGTTATTATAATAGTTGAAACGAAGAAATAGCTTTTCAATAGGGACTAAATGTGAATGTATGTGCCATACAAAAGGCAATATTCAAGATTATTGTGGTTATTGTGCG
>JAATVR010000750.1 GCA_014523665.1 Nitrososphaerales archaeon TH526 | reverse complement strand
GGAGCTGGTGGTGTTGTCAATACTCAGATGCCGCTCGATTTTATCACACATGATAGTTATTGGGTGGTTGGTCACTTCCATCTCATGTTGATGGGTACCGTATCCCTTGGATTAACCGGATTCTTGTACTATCTGTTCCCGTTGATGACGGGGCGAATGTATAACGAAAAATGGGCCAAAGTTCACTTTGCATTAGCATTTGTTGGAATAATATTCGTATTCATTACACAGCACATACTGGGGCTATACGGTATGCCGAGGAGAGTCTACGACTATGTTGATTCTCCAGAATTAGTAATTATGAACCAAATCGCTACAATTGGTGCGTTTACAGTGGGCGTATCTTACGTGATCATGGTCATCAATATGCTAAGAAGTGCAGGCAAAGGAAAACCAGCCGATATGGAAGATCCGTTCAAGATAGGAGAGGAGTATTATGACTACAGAAGACGAGAACCACCAATCCATCATTAGGACCTCCCCTCGGAGGTTAGCGAAGGGGGTGGCCATCCTTGTCGTTGTTATGGCAGTAGGGGCAGCAATCGCTGTGCCAAATTGGGCCAATATGGTCAAGTATCCACCTCTTGTTAGTACAATCAAGACTGAACCGGCCCCATCTGGTGTTAGCGAAGGAGGGGGACTTCCGGCAGCAGAGGAAACTGAAACTCCAGTCCCCGCAGGCGCGATGAAAATAACAATGTTAGAAGGTGCATCTGTTCAGGGGAATCCTGATTACGATCCTGATGACGCACAAGTACCTCTAAATACTAAAGTTGTCTGGGAAAATGCAGATTCGGTTCCACATACGTCAACTTCTGGAAGTGGCCCTGAGGACGCCAACTCTGGGAAAATCTTCGATACTGGTATCGTAAATAATGGTGAAAGCTCAGCACCACTGGAATTAACCGGTGCAGCGGAGGGCGACAAAATTGCATATTATTGCCAAGTTCATCCATACATGACTAGTTCTCTTACAGTTACTGCTGCAAGCGCTGGGGGTTCAGCAGCTGCACCTGCTGCGGGAGGTGCAGAAACTGCAGGTGCGTCACTTAGTATACCTGAGGGCGCTTCAGTACAAGGAAATCCAGCGTATGATCCCGATCCATTAACAGTTACTGCTGGAGACGTGATTGAGGTGTCAAATAAAGACAACGTACCGCATACTGCCACGAGTGGCTCTGGACCGGAAGATCCTGAATCGGGAAGCCAGTTTGACACTAGCATCATCGATGCAGGCGCAACAGCTCAGATAGATACAGCCAATCTTGCAGCAGGAGATTATCCATTCTACTGTTCGGTACACCCGTACATGCTTGGCAATCTGAAAGTATCATGAAATGAAGAATTTTCTAAAATATCTTTCTTTTGGTACTCTCTCCTGCCTCTTTTCTCTGATTTTCTTCGGGGGATACGTTAGTGCTTCAGGGGTTGGTCTCTCATGTCCAGAGTGGCCTCTCTGTCCTGCGGGTTTGGTACCTATGGACAAATTTCTGATAGAGTACATGCACAGGACGTTGGCAGCGACTACTGGGTTACTTGTAATCCTAACGGTGTTCTTTACGCTGAGGTCGAAGGCCTCGAGAAGAGGTATGAAACTTGCCTCTCTAATAGCAGCAGGGCTAGTGCTGGGTCAAATAGCCTTGGGTGGGGCAGTAATTGTCGAAAGGCTGCATGCCCTCTTGGTTACAATACACTTTGCCATAGGCATGACTTTGTTCTCTATGTTAATTTTAGTGACAGTATATGCATTTCAGTTACCTTCTACGGCAGCCAGAAAAGAAATTACTAGCGCCCTTGGAAAAACATGAAGTCTAGCAGCAGTCTACGACCGGGCCTCATACACGAGTGATTCTGTAATAAGCTTTACTATGGATGAGGTAAACGCGTCCGAAAGGCAAGTGATACCTATTCTACTGCTGTACTTGGCTGCATATGAATTCATCAAGTAGTCGCGTGAAGTATACGGTGGCTAGTATCCTACCGGATACAGAAACGTATGGAGGCATCAAAATGGGTAAGGGCAAGACTAAAATGATGACAATTGATGACAAATAGCTCGCTCATTTTCAAAGCGACACTGATCTGTTACCGATCTTTAACAGGTTTAGAAGTATAATCGACAACAAGAATGAACTACCCCGCACTCGATTTGAGATTTCGACGGCGTTTCATTTTCCATCGTCTGAGAGTGATTTAGTAAAATATAATACTGATAACGATTACCTCAATCACTTATGTGGAAGGTAATGATGCCAAGAAAAATTGCTTTTGGTGACAATGCAGCAAAGGAGTTTGACTACCCAAAAAATTCTCTAGTCGTAACTACTACTACCCCAGACATATACGAAAAGTGGTTAGACTACATGGGCATCAAAGACTATGAAGTATACAATAAAGTGACACCTGACCCTTCAATAGAAAGCGTCGAAGCCGTAAAAAAGAATTACGAGGGAAAGAAGATTTCTGCCTATATAGGCTTGGGGGGAGGAAGCTCTATGGATGTATGTAAATATTTGGGTAAGTTGACGGGTGTTCCTAAGATACTTATACCAACAACATTCGGAACAGGCGCTGAAATGACAACCTACGCCGTTATAAGTTTCGAACATAAGAAGAAGTTACTTCAAGACGAGGCTTTTCTTGCTGACACTGCAATAGTGGATCCATATTTCTTGCCTGGTACTCCTTTCAACATAATGAGAAACTCTGCATGCGATGCCGCAGCTCAGG
>JAATVR010000749.1 GCA_014523665.1 Nitrososphaerales archaeon TH526 | reverse complement strand
GTTCTTACTAATTGATGACTGCGATAGTAATTGCTCTACCGATAGGGTAGGAGAGGTATTATAATACAAAGCCAGTAGCTTTTCAGGATTCTTTCTTTGAGATTCAAATATGGAAGCTATTGCAATTCTTAATAGGCTTCTAGGCTGCTGCAAGACTTTGTTTTCCATCTCTTGTTTGACCATTTGTTTGAACTTAACACAAATTTCATTATCCTTTCGAAGGTTCTTGACAAAGCTCTCAGTTCTTTCCTTCTGTTGATTCAATGCGGCTTCTTCATGTCGCGACTTTCCAAGGACCGATTGAAGGCAGTCTATTTCTGTATGTAAATTAGAAATTTCATCACATTGTCGTTGATGTTCGTTAAACAAATTAAGCTTTTTAGCTTCTAATGAATTTAGTTCAGCTTCGACTCTATCATATTCTAATCTAATCCTGGGAAGATATCCGTTTGCGATCTTGAGAAACTCTACTACTTCGCCGTCACCTATTTTTGCATTCTGAACTAGTTTGACAAGATTCACAAATGGCAAAGGATTATCCTTGACCTGCAGATAAGCCTTAGTAAATTCAGTAATACCTAAGAGCATGAAATATTGGTGGTAATAGTTTATTGCTTTTTCAGCATCTAGGTTTAATGCAATAGCTACTTCCACAGGAGTCTTTTGCTGGACATAAAGTTCGAAAGCTCTAGAAGATATCGAAGTAGTTTCCTCAAGACCTGCTCGATTGGAGATTGCTTTTATTGTGTTGGGCGATACATTTGCCCTTTGGGCAATAGAGCGATATGACTCTCCCTTTTCAAGCATTGCTAAAACAAGGGCTTCCTTCTGCTTTTTATCCATAGTTCCCTTCATATCATTTGTATCTAGAATGATTTAGCTTTTGCTACTGTGTATTATCATGTAATGATAACACGTTATTTCTTGGAATTTTTTATATCAGATTGGTATCGAAATGAGCTCAATTTATACTGCACATGAAAAAATCTATTCTTTATTTAATTCTAAGTTGGACTCATTGCAGAATCCTGAAGCAGTGAGTTGTCGTATCGCATTATAATATCAGTACAGCCTCAACCCTAAAATATCTGAGATTGTAACTGGAATTATTAACTGAGTTAATTACGTATCTTAGCATGTACTATATTTAAAGGACTTGACAACCTTTGCATCAAATAAACCATCATGTTCATGCAGGCTTGTGACAATAGAAAGTCTTAGTTATTGCTCTTCCTCCATGACTTGAGGTAAAAACCGAATTTCCTCTTATTGTTCGTATGATTACAATGCTATTCTCCTCTATTATATGCTGGAATCCAGAACATATGTTATAGGCTTTAAGCCTAATACCTTGTATGCAGAAAATCTAATCATAACTTGTTGATAGCTTATGTACAGCACTAACCCCCTGCCTATTTTTCATCAATTTGGTCTGGCGAATCTACATGTAGATTCTCTGCCTCTTTTGATTCAATTTTCGAGACTAAATCATTTATGAGATCTACTGTGTTCTTGGATTCTGTTTCGATTTCTTTGTCATCTACTATTATTTCAGTTAGTCGATCTTTGATCTCTTTGTTCTTATCTGGGATTGGTTTTAATTCTCTGACAGCTACATTCTCCTCTTCTATCTCTGATTTCATCATCTAGCCGATCATCAATAAGTTTGTCGAGTTTTCTTACAATACTATCTTTAGCTCTATCATATTTTACTAGTGCCGCCTGAACAGCTTCAGAATAGAATGCATCATTGTCAGGAATTGTTGTGACCCTGGTTATGTTGAACCCATCAGGTGCAAACTCTGGTAACTGTGATTTGTAAAGAAGATATTTGAAAAGAGCTTCGCCACTGGTTTTGGCAATAATGCTATCTAATTCTATCCTATGGTTTTCTAAGTACTCATCATAAATCGGTATACCTTTTGGTGGAGTGTAGCTTTCTTCAATATCGGCCTCAGTAATTTCCGGATAGCCATTTGCTTGTAACCATGGTACTATATCTCTATATACGCCGATCTTGGCTGTTGGTGTGTAAGTTGATCTAGCAATGTCGTCACCTACGGCGTCAAAGTCTACAACAATTTGTGGTACCGATCCAATGTCTTTTACGTTTTCAATCAATTGCTTGATATACTTAGTAAATCTACCACCAGAAGTAACTAGGGCGATTCCATATTCCGCAGTGAAAGGAGCTATAATATTTGGTATTCCTTCCTTTTCTACTGCCCATACTGCAATTCCTTTATCAGCAATTTTCTTGATATTATCTATGGAAACTGGATACGATTCACCTTTATACAGCATCATCCCTTTGGCAGCTGCGAAAATACCAAGATCTTCTCTGCTGAGACTTTGTCTAGGGAAAATCTCTTCACCTTGATAAAGCAATTCACCCTGGCATAGATCGTCAATTATACTTGTTAGATATCTTCTGGTATCTCCCCAGGATTTTTTGGGTTTGAATATTCCTTTATCATAATCGGCCATCATAAAAGGTCTAATACGATACCAAACGGTAGATTGGGTGAGTCTATCTACGACTATTAGATTAGGGTTTGCATCAACAGCTTTGTTTCTTTCGATAAGGAAGTTAACTAAATATTCAATTGCAGTTTTTTTCTTAGTCAGTGTTGATGTATAGGTTCTGCCGTATCCTTCACCGTGATATGAAGGCATTAGATATACTAATTTGGAAACAGTCTCAGCAATATCCCGAGCAAATGGAGTTGTTTGGATGTGTGTTTTTCCTTTGGACCCAAGCCATTCAATTACCCTACATTTCAGATTTATGAAGAGTAGACATGGTTTCTTTGCTTTTGAAAGATGTGAATTGTGATCAAAGCCGCATTTATATGCAATTTCTTTGATACTCTTTGCAGACTGCGGAATACCCTTAAGCTTTCCCTTCTCTCCAGTCCAGTTGTAATCGCCGCCATCAAAATAAGCCCCTCCACCGCCCGGAGAAGCCAAATCATTAATGCAATCTATAATCTCCACTTCACCTGCATGGTTGGCATCAAGATCTGTTCTTGGAGCAGCTGCTACTTCTAGCGCGTAGGTATATGTTTGCTGGTTATTGCTATAGTGTCCGATTACCACTTTTGCTTTACCTCTTTCCGTGTCAATTCTATAAATCCCACCCATGCTGTTGATTAACTGTTTTTCACGGGCCTTTGGTTTGCATCCTAGCTTGAATGTCGCTTCGGCCTTCATTCCTTCTCTTGAGTTCCAGAGCTCCAAGATCTGTTCTGGACTAGCAGATAGTTCCTGAATTGTCATCTGTCTGAACTTACGGGGAAGACAAGGGAGCTCTCTGAATCTAGCAAATACCTCCGGCACAAGAAGCGATTTGTCACTAACTGTATTGATAAGCTGCCTTAATTCGCCTAGTTGAAAATCCCATAGACTGGTATTCCATGATGCTGTCAGTAACTTTCACTCTTCCCCTCTCCATTACCTTCAATCTCAAATGTGAATTCCGTGTTCGACTTCCCAATTTTGTTCCTGTAGAAATAATTCTTCATGTCGTTCAGGATATGGGAAATCCCACGGTTCGTATCTCCTCCTAGCTTCCTCAGGATAAAATCAAGAGGCAGTGTAACTTGTACTTCTGTAAATTTTGGTGCACCATATTCTATGCTATGGATAATATTCGGCCTATATTCTTGCTTATCCCACTCAACGTGTAAGAAAACCCAGTCTTCTTCTCCATTATGTCTTATGATAACTGGTTCCGGCCATTGCTTATCTGCAGCTACAGCTGAATCTTTCCGTTCCTTATCGTAGTCCTCAGTCCAACAGGCATATCCCATCCCAAGACTCCTTTTTAGGAAATCTCCTAAAGCTCCAGTGACCATTCTATGTTGATTTCTTTTTGTGCTATGAAATTTTGTATAGTCAAATATCTGTTCTATATCCTCGAATACTGGCAAATTGTCCACATTAGAGTTCCTCACGACTATACGAATTACAACCCTCTTAACATTTCCATCAAGTATTGAACCTATCTTGATGCGTACCTCAATTTTCCTAGTTTCATTAGTTCCATTTGGATAGTTATCTTGAAGAGAATCCCATGCATTACCAATCAGCTGTATCATGATTTCTTTAGGCCACTCTACTACCGGGCGCGATAGCTCGGATTCTATCTCGCGGATTGTCAGATAAGACATGGACTGCTTAGTTGATGTCGATATTGATGTTTGCTGCTGAGGGGATGTGCCACCTTCATTCTTTAAGCTATTTTTGCTACCTAAATCGCCATGTAGATCGTGCGCCGATTTGGTCACAACTTCTGTTTGTTTATCTTCATCAATTATGAATTCAGCCAATTCTTTCCTACCTACCTTTCTATTAAGATGTCAGCCCGGGTTC
>JAATVR010000748.1 GCA_014523665.1 Nitrososphaerales archaeon TH526 | reverse complement strand
CGAAGGCATTGAATCGGCCACCCCGACAAGTGCGTAGATTGAAGGTATCGCAATCAACGCGCTGACAACCAGAAAAATTCCACCAACTATTAGGATAACAAAACCCCTGCGCATATACTTATTACAGATATACCATGCAGTTCTATATAGACGGTTCGGCTTAGATAAAGGTGATTCTATCGCTTTTTCATCCAGTCAGTTTGATTTTTCAAGAAGGAGAATAATCAAATATGTAGAATCCTCCTAAATTTTTCTTATCCCAGCTAACCTTTGTTTACAACAGATGAACAGTCATTTAAACGGCTATTCTTGGAACAGGAAGAAGTGTAGCCCGTCAGACCGCTAGGAGAGCACACTCGATAAAGTTGGGGGTGATAGGTGAGATGTCACTAGTAAATGAGTCTAGGGTTAAAGGAGGAGCATATTCCGAATATGAAGTTAAATAGTTAGCATTGATAAGCAACATCATGAAAACAATTCAATTGATAGTGATTTGTTAATGATAGCTTTCATAATTGTAGTATTTTTAGTAGGCTCAGGGATGTTATTCGGCAAAGCGACCGCACAGGTTGATCTCCAAAAAGAGATGCTCATCGCCGAATTTCATGTTCTTTCCAACATACCTAACCTGTTTGAAACCAGGGCATAATGGGTTGACATGCTATATGATTGTCCGAACATAGTGAGGCCAAATTACATCCAACGATTACAGGAATCCAGCCAAGTGCGTCAAAAATATCAACAACATATTCTTCAAAAATATGTTGTAAATATCGTTCGTCTCAATGTTTCAGCATAACGACTAGATAAGGATTTTAGGAAGCCGAAGCTGTTAGGAACAGGAACGCCCTCGCTTAGGTCATGAATTTCGCGTACCAATTTACCGATAGGCCCTCCTGAGGAGTTGATTCTACTTAATACTACCTTTCTGATCATTTCAGGGCTAGAATCTTTGATTTTGTGGTAGGGAACATAGTTAACAGCAGCCATAACAAAGATGTTGGGCATATCTTCCCGAATATCATTTTCTATGTCTTCCCAATCATCTTGTATATCAAGCAGCGCCTGGTTATAATGGAGAACCATAGCCACGTTTTCGTTAAAGGTTGGAAGCATTGCATCCAAAACCCTTGAATAAACTAGCGAAGCATCTGATGATTTTGATAAATTAAAATGCCTAATTTCATTATATGAGAATGTAGAATTATTAATAATTCGATGCTTTATGGTTCGTTCAAATTCCCAAAAGGCGGAGAATTGCGTTAGCCAATAATCCATGTAGTAAATAAGATGTTGTACGTTACTTCCGGATTGTAGAAATTCATTTAGAGATTTTCGGACTTGTATTGCAAGCAAAGCGTATTTTTCGTTGCCTGTCTCATAGAATCTATCAGAAAGGAGAATGATCCTTGTTAAGGACCTTACTATCCTGTATACCAATATCGCATCGCCTAAATTTGTCGTGTCGAAGTACGCAGCTATAAAGTAGGCGGGATCCAGTGCGTTCTTGTCAATGCTTGGAATCGATTTACCCAACTTTCTGTGAAGACTCGATAACAGCTTACTTAAAGACACCATCTCATCCACAAAGAGCTGACTATCAATGCTAGTTGAACTCAGATCTCTAACTAACCTAGAAATTCTATCCAAATAGACTCGATTTTGAAATTCGTTGAGCCCAGATGTAATTTCCATTATTTGATAATACGATTAGTGCATTCAGTTCAATATAATAAATATTACGATATTATCAATACTGCCGTTAGCTTGGTTAACCTAATGAATTGCTATAACCGCCAAAATTCTTAGACGTTAGATTCGGACTGTGTATGATCCATAAACAGAAACAGGATCCCCCGCTAAAGAGTATGCGAAGGAACAATAGGATCTCAAATCGGCTAATAATCTGATGAATTGTGGGGGTGGGGGTGGCTTTGGCAATAGGAAATCTAAAATTGCTATTTGTTTTGAGATGACGGACGTAAATATAGTGTGGGTGTTAATATTTATCAACCCATGCAACTTCCAGAATTTGACCTGTTAATGTTTTATAGCCCCTTTTGTATTTCCATTCACACCGGCGTCAAGATTCCGAAAAGTATATAGAAATCTTTAATGGTTACAGTGGATAGTTACAAAACATGTCTAACACACAAAACAGCACAATAGCTCGAAATTTCGTTGAAGAAATATTTAATGCCCGGAATACTGAGGCAGCAAAGAACTTCGTTACTCCAGACATAGTCTACCATGGGATGGCTGAAGAGGTAAGGGGCGTAGAGGATTTCAAAAAGTGGGTGTCTGAAGATCTCTCCGCATTTCCAGATATGAAGATCACAATATTAGATAATTTTGGAGATCAAAACAAGATCGCAATTAGGTGGACCTTAAAAGCTACGCACGAAAAGGACTTTGCCGACTTTCCTGCTACCCATAAAAAGTTTGAGACTCAAGGAGTTGAAATCCTTCATTTTGAAGGAGATAAGATAAAGGAAGCGTGGACATTAAGTGATATGTCGCCATTGGTTCAATGACCTGTTTGAAATATGTGAGTTTCTATCTACTTATGAGTTGACATATTAGAATTAACGCAAACAATTTAGTTACGTTTTCGTCATGAGGTATACTGTCATCGGACGAATCCTTTATATCCATTTTGGCGGCGTTACTATGAATCTAAATTGGTAAAAACACTTCTTAATCTTACCTTGATTGAGTACATTACCTATATCCGGTAAATTATTAGACCAAAATTATATATTCATGAAAGTTGGGGTCATGTTAATTCCGAAATATTGAGAAAGTGGTCCTGCAAATTTATTTCATATATAACATTGATACTACATTTGCGCTTATAAACAAGTTAAGACATCCACATCAATAGAACTTGGCTAACTGGTTTTCAAATTTTTTACAAAAAACTGGTGCCAATCAATTCAATCTTAGACTTTAATTGATCACAATATCCTAGTCAAAGGACTCCTCGGCCTTCTCGGCACCGTTCATATTTTACATCTTCGACAATAAGTCCGCCTTGAGTTTCGCAAATTCTTCCTCAGTTAATATCCCTTGTTTCTTTAGTTCGGCATACTTGAGCAGCTTCTGGGTGACATCTTCCTGTTGTGGTTGTGGTTGTGGTTGTTGCTTTTGGTGCTGCAGTGCTTCAATTTGTCTTTGCTGTGCTTCAATTTGTTGTTGTGCTTGTTGTTGTTGAGCTTCGTATTGGCTAGCCTGCTGGTCCATTTCCCTTCCAGCACGCCTTCTGGCTACTCCTGCCCCTATGGCTGCTGAAGCCCATCTTCCTCTCATAATCTTCAAGACAATAGTGGAAGTTAATATACTTTCTGAAAGTGGAAGGCCATATCGATTTGGCAATCGATCAATACTTGCGAACTGGTTACGTTAAGACCCATCCAAGATTGTTACTTACTTCGAAGAGTTTCATGTCGGTATTTGCCGATCATTAAGACATATGAGGTTAGGATAGGGATAAGGAGAATGAACGCAACTGTAAGGACAGGATTGTTAAAATCACCTTCATACATAGCATTCGTAATGTATCGCAAAAGTATCACGGTGACAGGAATGACCAGTGCAAAGAAAGCTACTAGGAGAGTCTCTTTGTAAAGGGCGAAAGTCTCTGCTCCTGACCGATGTACAATCCAAATATTACAAATGCTAAACTCATCAAGAAGGCAATTACAAAGAGGTAGACTGTGACAATTTGGGTCTGTTTCAACTTGGCAAACTCTTCGCCTATCATTTTAAGGTGATCTACCTCTTCACCCGTCTGACTACTTATGTTATCTAACGATTCTTGGATTTGTGAAATGTCATTTGGTTGCTGACCCCAAGTCTGGTGATCTAGATCTAATGCGTCAATGCGGAAAAAAAACGGCTATCAAAATGATCATCCTGGTGATCGGTAACAATCAGGAATCTACTGGGGAAATCGTTATTAAATCTATTGCAAGCTTTTGGCGGACCTACAATACACAGGCTTCCTTATACCACTTTTATGTGATAACCCATTCTTTACTTTAAATATCACAGGTGGATTATATTAATCTCGAATGTCTTCTAGAACAGATGATGATCCTGTAAAACGTTCATCCACTGAACGCTATTCTAGGGTTGCTTCCAATCTAGATTGGGTTATCGTGTTAATACCGGTTTCTTCGATTTTTTTT
>JAATVR010000093.1 GCA_014523665.1 Nitrososphaerales archaeon TH526 | reverse complement strand
TTGGAATAAATTGATTAACTAACATCCTACCTAAAGCAATTTTAATCTGAACTAGCTCATAAAAATAAAGATACAAAATGAAGAATAATAACCAGGTAGGCTAAATGAATCAATGTGATCCGTACATATCTATAATTCCTAAGGAATCATTCTAGCATATGCTAAATATTACATGAAATATTTTCCTGAACATAATTAGTGTCAATACAACGAATAAAGTACGAATAGGTAGGACGACCAGGTAGACTCAGTAAGCTGGTCGCCATACCTAACCATAGTTATCTCATAAAGTAAAATAGATTTATAGCACAAAGGAATAAAACGGCTTCGAAAAATTTCTCATGAGTAGCAGAAAGCAAAGGTTTATCCAAATCTGGATACGTGGTAGATTTAGGACCATCTCTCATCTCTCAGTATTCTATAATTTTTCAGCATTACCTATTATTTATGTACAAAAGTATCGCAAGACCTAATTCCCTGCCAAAGAAATAAGGAGATTTACCTTATCCTACCTTATATTCAATATTCTACTATTCTACTATTCCACTATTCATTATATATAGAGGAATGTTCCAAAACGATGTTTCTTAAAGCCTTTGCTAATTTGAAGGAGATATTCTTGATATTAGTAATGACTGCCAAGAAAGAAAAACCATTTTTTAGGTTTTCTCTTGTTTCCTTTTCTCTGTTTTCTTCTCCGTGGTAAACCGCTCCAACCCATAAGTATTGAGATCCACAAACTTTATTCCTTTCGCAAGAATAGGATTTTTTTCTTCTATATATTTAAAGAGTCGTTGGCATACGCTTCGATAGTCTGAGTGTCCTTGGGGCAAGGTTCTAAGTTCGATCATGTGGCATGCTTCACGTAGATTGACTTTCAGAAAATATGGGTATCTAAATGCAAAATTTACCACGTATTGCGCTTGTTCTGGCATCCGATTAGACAGTATCTCATAAACTTCGTTACATTCATACATACAATCTTTAAATTCGTTAGAAATCCCTAGATCTACAATCTCCTGTGGGATATCATAACCGTGTTTGGTAGAAAGCAATTGTCTTTCGATTGTAAGAAGTCTATGCCTATGCAAATCACGAAACATACCAAAATTAGTGAGCAGCTCAAATGTGTAATCAACCATTTCGAATGCTCTGCCTGGTCTATGCCTTCTGTTGGACCGAAATTTTGTATACATTTGTATTATATTGATGCGCTCGTTATCCTTGAGAGATCGTACATATTTGATGATGTTCTCCAATGACTGCCCTTTAGCAAATTCGTATAATATAGCCGCTGCTACTTTAACTTCAGCTTCAAAATTATCTGGAAATTCGAGTAAATTAATGGTCTGAGGATTCCTATTTACTTGGATATTCTTTAAATGGGATTCAGAGAGATTGATTATAGCATTTCTCGTATTTATGAAGTATTCTTGTAACGCTTTGCCATATTTTTCATCATTTGCACGCTTTACGAATGAAGGAATGATCTTGTCAAGTTCATCATGTAGGTCACCTGCTAAATTCCTTAATTCGCTTAAGCCTGATGCGAACATCCTAGATAATAGGTATTCAAATGCCCTGCCATTGCCAGTCATACCCATATTAGTGAGTGTTGACGCTGGCAAAATGCCTCGCAATATGTCCAAAGACTTGGCCTTAATTGTTAATCGGTAGATTCTATTGGCTGACTCTATATCTTTAGATTCTTTGAGATTGCTGTACGATACATCCTGTTTTGTACTGGAATCAAAGAAGTAGAATTTTTCAATAGGTTCTATCTCTTCAAGATATTTCTGCATTGAACTGATATTCTTAGAATATAGAACAAACGCATGATCACATGCTTGAATATATTTGTCCGAGAATTTGGAAGACATAATAAGCTCTTCACGATAATATTTGTACTTACCCCTAATTTTTTGATCCAATGCTACGTATCGAGATGATTTCTCTAGATATGATAACCCAATCCTTCGGTCCTCAAGTCTCTTGGCCGCAATATTTGAAATCCACTCTATCGCAATTTGAGCTTCGCCTAATTCAGCAACTGAATCATCTCCATAATCTAATAATACTCTATCATAAAATTCCTTGCCTCGATTAGGGTTATGAATGAATTCGTCCAAAAATACTCGTCTCATAGTCTTATCTGTTCTAGAGTATCTAGACATTAGTGCTCCTCTATCAACCTGTTTAGGTGTAATAATAGCAAAAATGTTTTTGTCAATGTTTGAAAAGTGTGATTTGAGTACAGCTCTTTCTTCCTCTATGAAGATATCATAGAATGAGTTTTCATTTTTACTATGATCAGTCAATTTTTTTCAATTATTATCAAGGACTATTTCTGGGGACTTGTTTTCTGGTGAATCAAAGTCTCTGTACGAATGTCTCTCATTTTGATCTATTACCATTACCGATAAGGGATTGAAGCTCATTTCTTCCAGGTCGATAGCTTTTCCCCTGAAGATAGTTTCTTTATCGTATTGAGTGAGATATTCAAAGACCCATACTTTGAGAATGGAAGTATCAATTCCATTGAGTTTAAGATATTTGGCAATTTCTGATTGCATGAAATTTCTTGAAGGATCATCAGGCCAAGGGCGAGGAAGCAGAATCACGTTTTTCTTATCCATTATTGCATTGATTAATTCCTTCTTCTTTTTTTCTATGTCACCTGAAATGTGAAATGAAAGTACTAATGATTTATCTAATGGTATCATTGATTTAGAAGAAGCGATTTGGATAGAGCTTATTCCAGGAATAATCTCCACATTCTTATCTCCAAAAATCTCTAGTAATCGATCAACAACTTCTGATTCAGAAAAGTTGGCATCTCCTGTAAAAGGTACCGTACAGTATTCTCCTTCCTTCATTTTATTGTAGACATATTGATATGTCGATTCTTGATTCTGCATTGTTACATGATAAACCTCTTGTCTAGTCTTGTCGATTACACTCTCTACAGTGTCCAATGTGAACTTGTATCCGACTACATACCTTGATTTCTTGATGGCATCCATAGCAATACAAGTCAAATATTGTGGGGAACCAGGTCCAACCCCGACAATTAACAAATTTTTCTGCAATATATTCTTCTAACAATCCCTATAGTTTATTCCTATATAAGAATCAGAGGCAGTGTTGTTTACTTTTAATGCTTATTTGTAATTCTAGAAAGTAAATTGTTCTGTAGTGATCATGGTTTGGGTTAGTGAAGTATTAACTTCAGAATTAATTGATTCGATAATGGTTTGTTCTATTAATCCTATGATCTTATTTATTTCGACATTTTATCGATATTGGTTATAAATTATTTTAGCAACAGTTATCTATTATCGATTTCGACCTTTTATCATAGACATCTAAAGATTGTTGGCAATAAGCGCATACATGTCCCTAGGAATTCTAGTATTGGTCTATGTACTAATTATACAAAGAAGGTTTGGCAATATTCCCATATGGACATCAATGACAGTTGGGGCACTATTGATGGTGCTCTTTCAGGTGATAAGTGTAGAATCTGCTTTTGAAGCAATTAACCTAGATATCATACTATTTCTCTTCGGTATGTTCAGTATCGTGTCTGCTCTGGAGAAATCGGGAATTTTAGGTGTAATAGCAATAAAGATGGTCTCAAGAACTAAGGGCAACCCTAGTTATTTACTGCTGGTATTTGTAGTTGGATTAGGTATATTATCTGCATTTCTTGTGAATGATACTCTTGCTATATTGGGTGTGCCACTGGTGATTTATGTTATGAGATCTGTTAAACCAATTCCTATCGTGCTATTAATTGGACTTGCATATGGAATCACTATTGGCAGTGTTATGACTCCAATAGGTAATCCTCAGAATCTCTTGATTGCAATCCAAAGTGGAATACAGCTGCCCTTCATGACATTTCTAACAATCTTAGCGATTCCAACCATCATAAACCTTCTACTAACGTATTTAATCCTGAGAGTATATTTTAGAAGCGAATTATTGCAGATGCGGTACAATCTGATGATGATGAATCTGCCAGGGGAGAACAAGAAAAGTTCCAATGATGATAATACAAAATCCCAAATTGTAATGAGTAACACTATGCACACAACGATTACAAATCCAACTCTAGCGAAAATTTCTGTTATCGTCTTGCTTATTGTGATTTCTGGCTTCATCATTGTCGAAACCCTTCGGTTTTTTGGTATTATTACAGAGGGAGGATTTAGCATAAGTATCATCACCATAATGGGAGCAACGATATTGTACGCAATAAGCAAGGAACGGACTGAATTAATAAAAAGTATTGACTATTCAATACTAATTTTCTTTGCTGCGATGTTTGTCTTTACTACAGGCCTGTGGACATCTGGTCTGATATCCGAGATTTTATCCTATATCCCTAATCCAGTACCAAGTAGTAACTTAGCAGGCAACAATGCAATAATCGCATCCATAAGCATATCGATTAGTCAATTATTAGGTAACGTCCCATTTGTTGCATTATACAATCTGGTTATGATAGATAACGGCTTTGTAGGAGATGACATATATGAATGGATGATGCTTGCTGCTGCAAGCACAATTGCTGGAAATCTCACAATTCTTGGAGCTGCAAGTAATATAATTATCATAGGAGCAGCCGAATCAAGAGGGTTCAAGTCATTTGGATATATTGAATTCCTGAAGATAGGTTCTATAGTAACCTTGGTTAATGTCATAATTTACTACATGTTTATTTTGCTTATCTCTTACATATGACGAACACATGATCTAATCATGGTTGTTCTTACTACAATAATTACACCAATTTGGCTCAAGAAATCATTCAGAAATGAATTGGCTTCTCAACAATAGAGAAGTATCTGACCGTCGTTAGGCGCTAATGTTTTTGCTATTACCCCTAGTAGGGCTTCTGGGACGAAAATAGAGTATTGGTGATAGGACTATTTGATTACAGAATACGCTGATAAAATGAATAGATTAGGAGTAGAGTTATTCTTTCTGAAGCCAAACAATACTTAGAAAAAGTAATTGAGGAAATAATCGATACCATGAACAGGGACGAAGTGAATAGATACTATTGGCAAGTCCAACAACAAATAAGTTTGATATTCATTGCTCACGTCTTATTTGTATCTTGAATGATTTAGCTTTTGCAATCATGTGGTATCTACTTCCTATATAATAGTCTGAGGCAATGCTGTTTACTTCTCGTAAGTATTCCCATATCATTCAAGCCAGTCAAACATATGCAGATTGATGCACACAAAACGTAAGTATTATTCGGTGGACCGTCTAAGGACTATCCTGTCACTTAGCATACTCTGAAATATTACTTGCCAAGCTAGAGTTAGCTCCCATAGCTCTTCGTACCGACTGAATATACCTTTCCAAAAACCTTGGCTGGGCATCTAAATGCTGATCATATACAAGCAGGTGACACGGCATACGTAATTCATGATTTAATGATAAAAATAAACCAACTGGAGAACAGATCATAGAATTATTTAAACCAGGAGAGAGGCTGTTGAAGGATGAAAACCTATTAGCTGTGGATACAATCTACCCCCTCTCCCTTCTGTACATCATATATGACCTCTGGTCCCTTGCTCAAGCAGCCAGTGGGACATAACTAGACCATTAAGGCAGGTATCTAGCTATACCCCAGAGATAGGAATCTAGTGCTTTTCTCCATACATAATAAAATGAATGAAGTAGTATTATTGTAATTCTTGATATTTTTAACCTTTCTGCATCCGTTTTACGTCACATTTTACCTTAATCATCATCTTCTTGTAAATCCTCTTTCTCTTGCTCTTCCTCTGGTTCTTTCTCCATTGGTTCTTCAGATTCTTGTGGTACGTCCTCTTCTTGGGGAATATCTGCTACCATTTGCGAGATTTCTGTATGATTTCCTGTCAGATATGTGGCTGCTGCGGACTGCAAAGAAATGCTTGAATACTAGAATGGACTGGTTGCGATTCACCCTAGACATTCTAAATTGACCATTTCGTAAAGGACTGTCGTAGAGAACGGAGAAAGCAGCCTTGATAAGGAGGCAACAAAGTCATTACGACTTGCTTGATGTATTTAGGATGTCCCTGCAGGTTTGGTATTGAGAAATAAATCCGCATTTTCTATGCGCACATCACTAACTACAATAAAATCTGATTCAGGAACTAGTATTACTATAAAAACACCGACAGACTCTTTATTAGAACAAAAGTCAGTGGTAATGTCGTAGAAAGAGAAATAGATACTTCTGCAGTCTAATAATATACTAAGCCATTTTACTTAATTTAAAAAATTAGGGTGGGTTCTGTTTCTTAATTCCCACCATTTTTCATTTGGCCGTTTGTTAGGGTTAATGTTCTCCGCCGCCATGACCGCCATGACCGCCACAACTGCTACCGCAACCGCCGCCACCGCCTCCATGACTACCGCTGCTTGCTACTGCTACCGCTGACCCATGACCTGCGGAAGCCGATGCCGATGCACTAGACTTTTTACTGCTCTTTGCTAGTACGTCAGACGTTACTACTGTTGACATTATCATTGCCATAGTAATGACTGCCACTACAACCGTTACCACAAGTATGCTCTTATTCATTTCCAGTTTTATATTATCTAGGGAAAATAGATAAGGCTATTCTTCGTCTATTGCTGATCTATTCGTGCAGGTTTGAATTCTTCATAAATGCACCCTATAACTACTAGTCTAGCTCAACTATTCAAGTTGACAAGAGCATGGTCTATCAGGTTCATACCTGGGACTGTTTGCTCGCTCAATAACTTTGCTAATACTACAGACCTAGCAGTAGGGAACAGTGTTATCTTCCGTATTATCAGAGATATACCAATATTTCGGATCTACTATTATGGTTGTGTCTGGCACCATTACTTTTACTGTAGGGAATTCTTTTACAGATTATTGCTCAGCCACTCTCCCCCACTTTGGGGTCAGCTGAGATATAATAGCCAGTTTTGATAACTATCGTTATGTCGAAACGAGATCAGACGAAACTCTTTCTTCCAAGTGCGAGTCCAGAAAATCAAGTTCTCATTATCAAAGAGCTTAGTCAACTGAATCAAACTGAAGAACTGGCGATAACGGTGTTAGATAACGATATTAATATACACGATGCAACCTTTACATGTGAAAATACTCAAAATAATGAAATATTGATAAGATATTATTCTCATAGAACTTACCAAAATATTAGCAATAATTGACAGACATTTTGCATAATGAACAAGGTCAATGCATTGACAACTAATAGTATTCACAATATTAAATTTCAAAAGGTTTCAAAGATTCGATTTGATGGTTCAACGCTGACTAACCAGAAAAATATTGAAATAGAAACTAGTAAGGAACTAAATAGAATTGAAGATATCAAGGATTCTAATAAATCACGACAGTTACACCTGGATAGCATAGTCTCAGCTAAAGAAGAAATTTTGCTTTTTTTTCCTACTGCTAATTCATTTCTCAGGTATGAAAAGATTGGAGCTATCAAGGCATTAACTGATGCCGTGATACAGCGCAATGTCAGAGTAAGGGTATTGGTACCCCTTCACCCGCTAATCGAGAAGTTCGTTGAACAGAAACCATACTTGCTACAGGCGACTCATAAGATTAGTACCGATAACGAGAATAATAATAACATTGAATCGATCAGATACATTCAAGAGATCTCCGGGACTAGAGCAATGATACTAGTAATTGATCAGAGTACTTCACTCGTGACAGAATTAGAAGATGACAATGAAGAGTCATTCGAAGCAGCGGCAGGTTTTTCCACACACTCGACTGATGTCTCTAGGATATTTCCTTATATTTCTATTTTTGAGAATTTGTGGACCCAAGCTGGACTATATCAACAGATAAAAAAAATAAATGAGAAACTGATAACGAAAGATAAAAAGTACAAAGAGTTCATCAGTGTAGCTGCACACGAATTGCGTGCGCCAATTCAACCTATATTAGGTTTATCATATCTCTTGAAATATGAAAAAGAATCGCTCGTGGGAAAAGAAGAAGAATCATTAGACACAATAATGAGAAATGCTGAAAAGCTGAGCAAGCTAGCAGAAGACTTACTTGATTTAACTAAGATAGAAAATAATAAACTAAAGCTAAGAAAAGAGATTTTTGATCTTGACAAATTATTATATGATGCAGTTTCTGATTTCAAAAGACAACTTGCATATCATTATAATCATCAACAAGAACATTCCATCTCTAAGATAGAGTTAAGATATTACAATCAACAATCTGCTACTGCAGCAGATGTTGATGAGGGTGATGCAGAAATAGACACTTTGCAATTAAGATGTGGATCTGGAAAAGTTGTTGAAATTGAAGCTGACAAGGAAAGAATCAAGTTATTTCAAATTTAATTAATAATGCAATAAAGTCAATTGATGATGCAACAGAAATAGACGGAAGAAGAACAGATGAGATAATAATATCTGTGAAATTTGTGAACAGCTATCAAAATACTACATGTTTTGAATATCAAGTTGAATATGATAATAGCTCTAACAATAGCAATCAAAATGATGAACGCGACAAAAATAGTTATTCTATATTGTCTGGTCCAATAGCGGTTGTTTCGGTGACAGATTCTGGAAGAGGAATAGATCTGGGGATAATGCCAAGATTATTTACAAGACTTGCTACTAATTTCAAGACAGGTACGGGATTAGGATTGTTTATATCAAAAAGTATCATAGAAGCACATAATGGCAAGATATGGGCCTACAATAATAAAGGGAGAAGTGGTGCAACTTTTCAGTTTTCTCTTCCTTTAAAAACAGCTCAATAGAATCGCTAAAATCCGCGAAACTGTCTTCTAGCAGTAGATTGGTGGATT
The DNA here is from genome assembly GCA_014523665.1 of Nitrososphaerales archaeon TH526. GTDB lineage: Archaea > Thermoproteota > Nitrososphaeria > Nitrososphaerales > Nitrososphaeraceae > TH5896. The sequence continues at coordinate 9,790 of JAATVR010000093.1, read as the reverse complement.
TCATTAACCTCCTCGTAGCATGGAATTCAGTCTCTTTTGACATTGAGAATCAAGAGATGTTTACAGCTACTACTACTACCATTATTCGAGTCTACATATTCATACTTGAACTAGTTTCATCTGTATCGTTATGAAGCATCATATTATCTGCTGGCGAGAAAGACATATCCATATTCATTGACTTATCCATTGACATCATGTTACTATCATTAGTACTACTCATAGAATCAGAAGGAAGTGATATCATTCCAGTGAAAGACAGGATTCCAATAGATATAAAGCAGATACCAGTAATTCTAGCGATCCAGAGCCCACCCTTAGCCCATATCTTTTCAGCAAAGATGATGGCAGCGAACAATCCCATCCAGAAAATATTCATCCATCCTAGTGCTACCATAAGTAAAAAATATGGCCAGCAGCAACCGAGACAATATAACCCATGATAGGCTCCCATCTTCACTGCACCCGTTCCTCCCTTTCTCCATCTTCTCATAAAGAAACTAAGAGGAGATTCACAATATCCAAGACATCTAGATTTTAGCGGGCTAAATTGATAGATCCCAGATATGATCAGTAAGATTCCATATATAGTATTTACTGATAGCTGCTCCTTTTGATGTTGCTGTTGCTGTTGTTGAATATCGTTTATTCCCAATTGTAATAATAATATGTCTAGGGCATAAGACCATCCAATAAGGAGTACTATCCCTGTAATTGCCCAGATCGCAAGATATGATAATATGAAAATTATCACATAGTAGGTCTTGGGTCTTAAGAGATAGCTTAGATTGTTGATCTTCCCACCTTTATTTTGACCCTGATTTATTGTATTTGGTGGGCCATTATTATCATTATTATCCATATCCCTGTGAGTATCACCTTGTCGATGATATAACATCTGACTACTATGATGAGAATGGAAATTATCCTTACTACCTTTACTACTATCAATGAGTCTATTGTAGAAAAGAACCATTGGTATTATAGCTGGGAACATCATAGCAGCCATACCCGCAGTCCATATCACTACAAACAATGATAATGCTGCTGGACTATAAAATGACATCATAGAAGACATCATGGTATCATACTGCCAGATCGATACAAACCAGGCTAATAGAGAGATTGATACTACAATAATAATTATTAGAGATGGAGTATTTTTCATAATGCTAATATTGGGTAGTGAGTCGATTACTCAAGTTCATCTATATAAGTTAGTAGATTTCATGGTCCGCTCCATTCAAATGGAATATGCTTACTTGATCTACCTTTTCTTTTCCATTTGAAGCCTATTGTATCGGTTTCGTCAGCAAGAGATATCCCCCAAGTTGCAACTCCTCCAGGTCCTACCTCACTACCAGGCGGGTTAATAGTTTGAACGCGTTTACCAGGCGGGGTCGTAGGGCCAGTTAATGCCTCAGCTTTTGCAAAAACTTTTCCCGGTATCTCTGCACTCCAATAGGATAAATCATCTGCCAACTCAAACTTGATAGGAGCGTATTCAATTCCCCGAACTTCTCCTATAAGCTTTGCAAACTCGGCCATAAAACCACCGGCCTTTCCACTAAAAATCATATTCAGTGCTTCTCTTTGCTGTTCATTTGCTCTCTCGTCAAAAAATAGTGCAAGATCCACTTTTGTTTTGCCATCGCCTGCCCAGATATTACCTTTGAAATATGACAGAACTAAAACATTCAAGTCATCAAGGTGAATTTTACCATAATTGCCTTTTTTGATATTATAAGCCAAAATACCCTCGCAGTCGCCATACGTTGGAGTTTGGGCAAACTCACAAGGACATGGTATATTACACTTACAAACGTCAAACCAATCGCCTGTAACTCTCCAGTTTGGAATTTCACCTTTAGTAGAGGCTGTAGTGGTTTCAGTTGTAGTTGTTGCCGTTGTTGTCGCCGCTGCCATTCCTATTAGTTCAATAATACAAGGCCTATTTTAGCGTTAAATCTGTAGTAAGTCCCTATCTATTAAGAAATCATTTGTATTTGATGGGCTTTATTGTCGCTATGCGTGTTATGTATGACCGTTAACACGAAGGACAAGCTCGACTTGTTAAGTGTTCGATTCCAAGATTAATACTTGTGCAAAGGAAATGCTGCTTATCAAAGCATCTGATTTTATCCTTTATGTATTGAACTGTCCAATCATTTTCCTTCATAAAAAATAATAACAATAATAACCCATCATAATCATAATCCATAGTTTGATTTTGTAAACAAACACATCATCTTCTCTTGGTTATGTGTCTATGAAATTGAAATGTAACAGGACGATGATCTCACTCAAGAATATAGTTGCAAAATTTCCAGCTTTGAAAAGCGAAATTAGGTCAGATTATGATTTTTGATTGCATTGAGGAACCAGCCGGGTAAGATTTCTCTGTTCTTTCTTAGAAAATATTCAAACGCTGAATCTAAAATGTATGTTCTTGCCCAATCGTCTTTAGACCTAACAGATCTACCATAGGCTTGAACAAGTTTTAAACCAGTCTGCCAATAGTACCAATCGGGAACTTTATTTCTTTTCGCGTTTATCCATCTATCACTTTTATTAGGATAGGGAACTTTGGTTATTATTTGGAATCTCGATAAATCCTCTTTTAAGTCTAGACCAGTGTGTAATGAAGGAGAAATTAGAACTGTAGGCTTTTTTGCATAAAAGTGTTCCTGAACGACTTCATCTCTCTGTATTTCTGGATCGGTGACAATGAGTCTTCTAGCATTCTCCTTAGAAATATTATCTTTGATAAAATTGAGTTGCTCATAAGACGTAGTGTGGATTATTCCTTTATGTTTATTGTGTATTGTCATTAAATTATCAATTGCATTTGTAATAGCTGATTTAGTTTCTTGTAATTGCAGATTATTGTAATTGAGATAAGCTACGTTCATAGGATATATAGGTCTATTTTCTACTGGAAAATCTGATGGAACCTGTATGAATTTTACTTCATCAGTATCAGGAGTGATCCCGATGTTTCTGCAAAAGGTTTCATAATTTAGAATTGTAGCACTCATAATGATAGTCTTTGAGCATTTGTCAAATACAGCCTTACAGTACTTTGATATATCTAATGGTTTGAATTCAACTTTTACCACTTCATAGTTCTCTTTTATTATGTCCGATACTATCCAATTTTCCGGATCTGATATGATATTATTTATTGTGCGTGTTAGTCTTTCGGTATCTCTAATGGCGTCAGCAGCAACCTCATCCGTTAATGTATTATTTACATGAACAGAAAGGTCTTCATATTGTTTAGAAATTTGTTCATCACTTTCAAATAAGTCCGATGAAGATACTATTCTAGTATTTTTATTCAATTTCTTTTTCTTTTCAGTAGACCACCCATACTTGACTTTACGTTCAATGGCCAGGGATTCGGCCACTGAGCTATTACCAAGTAGATTGAGCATTTTTGTTTCAAGTTCTATCAAAAAATCTATCCATCTTTTGATATCATCAAAACCGAAGTCAATGATTTTTAGATCAGAAGTATATCTCTTCCATCTCCTCTTTGAAATTGTTAATCCTCTAAACTTTACAAGTTCAGTCTCTAACAAGTGACCTTCATCTAGTACAAGTAATTCTCTTGAAAGAAGATTTTTCTTGCTTGGAAGTAATGCCAAAAAATTAGAATAGTTGAATATGGAATGACTGGCACTTAAAGCGATGTTTAATTGATCAAAATATGGGCATGCTCGCCAGTCTGTAATTGGAGGATCTCCTTGGAAGTTTTTTAGGTGAAGCCAATGTGAATAGTCTTTTTGATAATTCTTAATATTTACTAGAGGAATGAATACCGATTCGTTTTTTGTGCCTTTCTTGACCACAGTATAATCCTTCGAAAAAGTTCTGTATTTGCAACCGTTGTCTCTAAATGTTTCATCAGTCATGCAAGGTCCGTATTCGACAGTGGTGTGTTTGCACTCACTAATAACTAGATCATCTTTTTCTAGTGATCTACTTTGACGTGATGCTATAGGTGAGAGGCAGATTTTGCATCTATATTTGCCATCTCTTATGAAATCTTCCTTTACCAAACAAGGAAAGTTACTTTTGCCCTTGGCTACCTTTAAATATGAAAAATCGTTAGCATACTGGCTTTGCAAATCCTTCGTTGAAGTACATATATAGCTTGATCCCAAAGTGAGTGCAAAAGAGACGGCTAGAGGACTTTTCCCAAATCCAGTTGGTGCTTCAAGAATAATCCGTTTATAACCAGAATTAAAAGCATCACAAATATCCTTGAGAATATGTTCTTGTCTTTGTCTTTTCTGTGAGAAGGGGAAATTCCTTGTCACTTGGAATGTACTTATTGATTGTGCTTTATTCATATTAGAACGACGATGATTGTATCATCGTTGTATCAATACGTTACGTTAATTTATCTTTATATGTATTTTTACAGCCTTTACGACAGATAATGTAGATGAGGAAATAGTATTCATAATATTTTTCACAGTCTAGTGCCATTTAGATAATTCTTGTCTTCTGAACTCTTCTCATTATTCTTGGGGCCTTTAAGATTTAAGCTCGAATTAAATATCTTTCTTAGGAGCAATTCTAGAAATCGTATTTCATGTTCAAAAAGCTTTTGCATGCAGACTGAACTGACTGTTGATGATCGTAAGAAATGATACGATTTGAATAGATTCTGACCTAATGAAAGTTGAATAGATGCCTAATATGAAATGCAATAAACCACTTCTGTTTGTGTTTCCTTTAGAGGAGATCATATAGAATGCTTTCAAATGATATTCTACTTCCTTTAGCTATTATCAACTTCAAAAGATTGTAGATAATTTGTGTTCGATTATTAGTTGACAATTGACAATTGCACCAATTGCACTGGAATTGTAAATAAATTTCTGTCTGGCTTTACTATTCTGTTATAGAAGCCATTAATTAGAATATTGACTAATTTTAGTTTAGGTTCAATGAAAGCAATATGGAAACCATTCTTTACCAATCGTTTTTATCCGAGAAAAAATAAGTTAATCGCATAGATACAAATGGGCAAACATCAGAAGATTAAGGTGGAAGCTATATCTAAACAGTATGAGATTACTCAAACAATTGGTTAGAATATTTTCATTATTTTAAATTGTTTCATTGCATATTATGATAGAAAGCTGAATATTCGTATATTTATTCGACAATTAGGTTTATTTACTTGTAATGTGTAATAATTAATAGAGGATCGATTAGCCGAAAAAGTAGGTCGACATCGTTTTGTAGTATCGTGGAAGCTAAGGCTTGTGCGTACTTCGAAAAGATGTATGCTGTCATATGTAGTAGGTTGGCCATCCCTTCAACAAGGATGGAAGTATAGGCATAAGATAGTATGGGTAAGCCGCATGACTACAATATAGCCTATCAAAGTAGTCTTGTTGGAAAGCCACGCCTTCGAATGCTAATCGGTCTGTTCATTTTGTAATATTATGATAATTGGATATTCATTGCACATATGAAAAATAATACTGGAACTTCATCACTTGGCATTCATAATTTTCTTAATTGACGATATTGTCATTTTGTTAAATAAATGAATAAAGGGTAACCATCACAGTTGTCTTACATGTACTCTAACCTTATATGTACTCTAACCACATCAGTCTAATTGTCTTCATCACCATCATTTGCTGAGTCTTCATCTTGTTCATTTGTTGGAGACATATTTGTGGCTGTTTCAGCAGCCCCTGCTGGCAGTAATGATGAAGGAACTATTCTATAAATAATCCCAGCATCATATGACAATACATAGAGATATCCATCTGGGCCAGTTTCTAAATCAGTAATAGGTCCAAATCCATTACCAAAGATTGTGGAAGATTGCTCCGCCTCATTATCTATCACTAAATCAGGTAAATTATCAAGAACGAGGGCAGTTCTATCTGGGTTCACTTTAAAGTAGTATAAATTTCCATTATTGTTATCTCCTACAAATACATTATTGGAATAGCTTTCACCTAAACTTGATGATTCTAAGAATTCTATATCAGTTACAGCAATGGGATCCAACCATGTCAAAAGAGGATCTGCGTAATGAGATCCAGGAAAGTTAACTAATTCATCTTCTGTACTGCCTGATGCAGAAATTGGGCCCATAATAGTTTGCCATCCACTGTTAAATCCTGGCTTTACTAGATTAATCTCATCATTTGATGCTGGGCCATTTTCAGTATCCCAAACATTTTTTGTAACAGGATCAAATGTGAGTCCAAAACTGTTTCTTATTCCATACGCATAGTATTTACTTAATGGATTATTAGGATCGGTGGATAAAGGGTTATCTGGAGCAGGTGTTCCATCGTTAGGATTTACCCTGAAAATTATGCTAGTGTCGTCCGGATCAGGACCATTAGGAAAATTCTGAAGTTTCCCATCATGATTTAAATCTCCTATAATTCCGTACAGGTAGTTGTCAGGACCTATCATGAGCTTGCCAGCGTTATGGTTAGGGCCAGGTATTGCAGGAAGATCTACTAATAGGGTTGGGTTATCAAGCGTCTGACCATTCCAGCTGTACTTATAAACTCTATTTCTTAACTCACCCCCTTCTCCTCCTGACTCAGTGTAGTACAGAAAAACAGTCTGGGCACTTGCAATTTGACCAGGACCAGAGCTGGTACCGCCACTGCCATTCATAACTGCTATTCCAAGTAGCCCACGTTCGCTCTCTGTATCAACTGGTATTTGTATTATAGGATTAGGCAAAAGTTCTCCGTTTGAAACTAGCCGAACTTGACCCTCTTTTTCCAATACTAGGATATTTTCGTTGTCCAAGAACGCCATGCTTGTGGGTGAACTCAACCCTTCCACAAATGACTCAACACCCAAATTTGGGTCATTAACGGATTGTGCCAACGCAACGTTTGGCTGATACTGTAAGAACGGGGAAATCAAGCAAGTCAGTACAGCTGCCACCATAAAGGATATTATTATAGTTTTAGACATTCGACCAACATGCCTACGTAATTTTGGAACCTTCATAATCGATTCTTATTACTGTTTGAAGTCATGTATAAAATAGGTTTCTATCGCAAGAAAGAATTCGATGAAATAGAACCTGGGAAAAAGAAATTCATGGACAGACATTGTTTTATTTGAAATTATTATATAATGACATGTCATAACCTAAATCGTTACTACGTCAGGATTCTAGATGAAGTTGAGTTATTTGGAAAATCTTTGTAAACTTTGATAATTTGACAAATTGCTTAATTGTAAAATAGGATGTCCTCCTTTTTTCTATTCTCTTTCTCTCTATTCTCTTTATCTTACTCGTACTTTGCAGGTAGAATTAGTATCATTACTCAATGTCATGTAGTAGGATATGTTTACTTGTTAAAATCCAATTTTGTGGGACAATATTTGACACAGACATCGAACAATATCCAAATTTATATGATAAACAATCTTCCATTTATCGCCACATCAATATTCAAATATCATATGTATATTTAGAATCTAGATAATGAAATTGTCTCTATCACTCTTATTATATTAACAAGGTAACTGATATCTATGTCCAAGTTTGCAATCATTGATGCACCTTCTATTTTGGGATTGCGGCCTACAGGCGTGGAAGATCTTCCGGAAGCACTAAAAGCAGCAGGATTACATGAGAAATTACACGCCAGATACGTTGACCGTGTCACTCCAATATCGCCATACAATCCAGAGCGTGATAATTGCACAATGCTACTAAACGCTGAAGCAATTAGAGAGTTTTCTGTAGTCCTTTGTAGGGCTGTATCAAGCGTTCTGGCTGAAAATCTCTTTCCTATAGTAGTAGGAGGTGATTGCAGTGTTGTTATTGGTCCTCTTCTAGCATTGCGCCATTCTGGAAGATATGGACTATTCTTTATCGATGGCCATGCTGATTTTTACCAACCTGAAGCTTCTGTTAGCGGGGAAGTTGCTGACATGGACCTAGCTATCGTATCTGGAAGAGGTCCAGATATACTCACTAATATCGATGGACTAAAACCACTCGTCAGAGATGAAGACATTGTATTATTCGGATATCGTGATGAGGAACAATCCACTATCTACGGGAGTCAAGACGTACGAGATACAAACGTGCATACACTTGATCTTTGGGGAATAAGAAGATTAAAGATTGCAAATGCCGCCTCTCTGGCTATCAATAGCTTGCTGAAGAATCGCTTGGATGGAATCTGGATTCATCTTGATGCAGATGTCTTAAATGATACGATCATGCCTGCAGTGGATTATCGTCTTGATGACGGACTAAGCTATTCTGATCTCAGCGAAGTCTTGAAGAACTTGCTTGCGACTAACCACACCGTAGGAATGACGATCACTATTTTTAATCCTCGTCTGGATCTAGATGGCTCAATTGCAACTAAATTTGTCTCAAGTATAGCTGATGGTTTGTTGGGAACATCGTAAGGTAATCTTGGCATATTATGATTTCATAGACAGTATTGTTTTTAGTTGACACGACTCAAATCGCTAAAATATGAAACAAAAGTGATCTTTTCCAACTTTGATAAATATCACATATTTGAAAAATCAATCACTTATGGGTTGTTTCAGGCATGAATAGACAATATTTGTTTTTGAGCCTATTGATAATAAGCGTACTAGATTCTTCTAGTACTTACATTAGTCATAATTAAGTATAGATGTCTACAATAAAATAATAGAATTGAAGGGATGATAACAAAACAGCTCAAACACAGATCCAGGTCCGAGATAATTTCAGCTATTCTCGAAGTAACCAATGGCAATAGAGCAAGAATTACTGAGATTCAATTCAAGACGTATCTCTCATATAACATTTTGAAACAGTATCTAGTCCATCTGCTTCAGAATGACCTTATTGAATACCTCGAAGGAGAAAGAAGTTTTAAGACAACTCCAAAAGGGATGCAAGCTCTGCAAATGTACAACAAGATGGAAGAATTACTAATCATAGGTCATAAATCATAAATCATAAATTCGAAGGATATAACTACTACCGATACAATCATTCTCCAGGACAAAGGTCTCTTAGAAACATATTTGGGTTATTTGCATTATTGGCTGCGAATTGTAATGAATGCATTTACTGCAAGAGTTGCGGTGTTACCTTTAAGTAGAGATACCAATCAATTCGTAGTTGTCCATCAAGAAATTAAAATCTAGAGTTCTATGTATTGTTTGTAACGCTTGTAAATATACCCACGCGGGCTAGAAAAGATAGTTCAGCTCTAAAGCCATTTTCATGAACCTATTCTGGTGGCCGTAAGATATGGCAGAACGACTCAATAATACAAAACCTATTTACCAGTTACTTCATTATGTTTTAATGAAGAATGATAGTACCAGTTATCGAATTGTTCTTGGCGCCTGGCTTATAATAACAGCAACAGTATTTGGGCTGAATATGAACGCTTTATCTCCCGTCGTCGCTAGTGTAGACCGGTCATCCCTTCTGCTTGTAGATCTTCATTTGGACGAATGTATCAAGCAATTACAGCTTGGCAACACAGAAAATGCGTTAGAACACTGTCAATTAGCAGATCAGCAATTAGAAAAACTCCTAAGTAACAATACGGAATGAATGACAAATCCTCTTCTACCGCTTTACAGAAGAGGGGCTTAACACAGATCCACATTAAATGTTAATTGGGTGGGCATCATGATAAGTAGTAACTAATTGGATTGTCTCATGTTCATATTAACTGCGTGCAAATTTCAGCTTGATAAATGAGCAGAGATTCAACCACAAATTATTTTTTAGAAGGCTAAGTAT